>JANXUN010000122.1 GCA_025356185.1 Gemmatimonadaceae bacterium | reverse complement strand
CTGTGCCAATGGCCAACCCTTCAACGACCACTGGGTTGAGATTTGCGCGCGCAGCGTACACCGCAGCAGTCCACGCGGCTGGGCCCGAGCCGACGATCACGACGTTTTCGACAGTGCCTGCAGCTTCCAACGCGTCCATATGCCTTCCGAAAGTGACAATGCTTTTTATCGCGTGATTCCTACACGACCGTCAGCACGCCCAGCGCGCCATGACAGTGCGAAACTGTACCCACCAAAATGCGCAGTGGCGCATCTTGTGACCACGACGCCAGCAGTTCATCGCCAGCAGCAATGCGCGCGGCGTCAATCATCCCCACACCATACGCGCGATGCTCGCAGTGAAAAATTAGCGACGCGTTCACCTGCGTGCGTGGTTGTTGTGCGAAGCGCTCGAGTGCGACCGGCATACTCCAATCGCGCACGTCGCGCGTCGCTGGACAGCGTGCCGGCTCGATACAGTTTACCGGACAGGTCCACGTTGCGAAGCTGACGTAGTGTCTCCCGTCTGGTGCAGCGCGTTCCCATGGCGTTGGAGGCGTTTCACGCAGCGGTTGCACCGAGACGTGACGATCAGGAAATCGTGTGCGCGCGCGTGCGATCAGCCAATCCAAACAGAGATGCGGCATCAGTGGCGACGGCACCATGGTATCGTGCGCCAAGGTCTCGAGGTCGTGCGACAACCAGTCGGCAACAAAGTCGTTCCACTCCGCACGCACCACGCGAACCGGCGCACTGCCATATGCACCGTGGCCTGATCGTTCTGTGACGAGGCAGTGCTGATTGTGATCGACGACGATGATCTCGCGCGCAACCACGGCGCCACGCTCAATCGCCCGCGAAAGCTGCTGCGTGTACCACGCGCCGTAGCAACCACCACCGATGACCACGACTCGGCCAAAGTGTAGCGGCGATCGCGGCTCAACAACTGCAAGACTATCGCCAGAGATGACGACCGCCATCCACGTGCATGATGACACCTGTCACATACGAGGCGTCGACGAGATAATGAATCGCCTGAATGACATCTGCGGGCGAGCCACCGCGCGCGAGCGGAACGTCGGCCATAAATGTCGCCAGCGCGTCCGGTGATAAATCCGTCGGCGCGAGCACCAGACCCGGTGCAACGCCGTTCACGCGAATCCGCGGAGCGAGCGCCGACGCGACCGTACTCACGAGTTGCGTCAGCGCGTATTTCGTGACTTGGTGTGGGATGAGAGACGGGAAACGAGTCTCGAATGCGAGATGATCGGACAGTTGCACAATTGCGCCGCCGTCGTTCATGACGCGAGCCGCCGCTTGCATGAGAAAAAACGGTGCGCGCAAGTTGACCGCTTCGACTTCCTCCCATTCCGCAGGTGTGACGTCGGCGAACGCGTGCCGCGTCATCACCGACGCCGAACTCACCATGACATCGAGTCGCCCGAACTCGCGAATGACATCATCGACGATTCGACGCGGCGCATGTGCATCGCGGAGATCATCACGGATAACGTGTGTCCGTGTTCCGTTTGCCTGCAACGTGCGCGACAACATCGCTGCATCGTCGGGAGAGTTGCCGTGATGAATCGCGACCGCATATCCGCGCTGCGCGAAGCTGTGCACGATCGCAGCACCAACACGACGCGCTCCGCCGGTCACCAGTGCGACGCGAGCGTCGGTCATGAATGCGTACCCGGTGCATGCTCCGCGCGCGACGCGACACGCGCATCCTGCCAATCAAGCCAAATCTTCGGCACAAGCTGACCGCCGATGCGCCGCGGACCCTCCATCGTCCCGTGCCAATCGGATCCGCCACTGGGCAGCAACCCTGCCTCCTCGGTCAGGCCAATGAGTTTTTGCGCGAGATACGGCGGATGACTGGGATGCAGCACTTCAACACCATCCAAACCGAACGCGGCCAGCGCAGTGATGCGCGACGCCGTAGCGTCTTCACCGGGATGCGCCCAGATCGCCAGTCCGCCGGCGCGATGTACAAGCGCGATCCCAGCGGCCACCTCAAAACGCGGCTTGTCGACGTACGCGGGTTTACCGAACCCTAACCATTTGTCGAAGGCCTCGCGAAAATCTCTGACCCATCCACCGTTCACCATCGCGCGCGCGACGTGCGGTCGTCCAACCGCGCCATCTCCCGCCTCGGCGAGCACCGCCTCGACGGTGACTGGAATACTGAGCTCGTTGAGCGCGTGCACGATGAACTCCGCGCGTGCGAGACGTCCACGCTGAAGCTCGCGCAGCTCATCGCGAATCGTGTCCGTGTTTGACAGATGCAATCCGAGCAGGTGCAATTCGTCAGCGCCGAAGTGCGTGCTGAGCTCTACTCCGGCGACGACTCGAACGCCCAATCGCAGACCCGCCTCGCGCGCTTCCGGGAGGCCGTCGATAGTATCGTGATCCGTGAGCGCCATCGCGTACAGCTGCGCGTCGTGCGCTGCCTGGACGACGAGTGCAGGCGCAAGCGCCCCATCCGATGCTGTGCTATGCGTTTGCAAATCGACAAAGCGCGGTGGCGCGTCTAGCTCGCGAGAGGCGCCGTCGCCATGCGTCACGACCGATAACCAGCTTCGGGCGAACGCTCACCCGGCTGTGACGTGCGAAAAAGCGTCGCGAGTTCATCGTCGTGCAGCGATGCAAGCGACTGTTCGCGCGCTGTGCTCGCATTTCGGCCGACCGGTGAGTAGCGCGTCACGCGTACCTCACGCGTGTCGCCTGCTCCATGCACAAAAATCAGTCCAAACTCATCGGCAACTGACTGCGTAAGAAATCCAGACGGGTACACCTGCCACTCGCGACCGTCGAGCAGTATGCGTCGAGCGGGCATCTCAACCTCCTAAGACTTCGCGCCAAAGCGGCGCTGGCAACTCACCGTCATGCGCGTTCGCGATGTCTTGCTCGCTCGCGCCCTCGGTGAACTCGACGAATCGACCAGATTCATCGGCGTTTTCGAATACCCAGAAATGTAGTCGAAGCTGCTCGGCAGCCGTACGGCGCGAAGGGAGCGTATTGAGATATGTCTCGCGATCAACGCCGGAGACCCACCGCTCGACCATCGTGAGCGCACGCGCCATGGCGTGCGCTAGTAACCGGCGTCTGGAATGGACTCCAACGTCTTTTTCAGATCGCTCATGAATCGATCTGCGTCGCCGCCGTCAACGACACGGTGATCAAACGAAAGCGAGAAATACGAGCAGGTGCGTATGGCGATCGTATCCTCCCCGTCGGGCCCGGCAATGACCTTTGGCCGCTTTTCAATCGCGCCAAGTCCCAGTATCGCCGTCGTGCCAAGCGGAATGATCGGCGTCCCAAGCAGCGATCCAAACACACCCGGATTCGTCACGGTGAATGTCGCGTCTTGCACATCGGACGGGTTGAGCTTTTTCGTGCGCGCGCGCTGTGCAAGATCGTTGGCGGTCTTCACGAGTCCCGTCAGTGACAGCGCATCCGCGCCTTTCATGACGGGCACAATCAAACCGGAGGGATCAAGCGCAACCGCGATGCCGATGTTGATGGCTTTGCGATAAATGATATCGGTACCAGCAACCGCTGCGTTCAGTACGGGATGACGCTTGAGCTGCATGCACACGGCCTGAAAAATGAACGGCAGGTACGTGAGCTTTTGTCCCGACTGCGCTTCGAAATCTTTGCGCATGGCGGTGCGAATCCGTGCGACGCGCGTCAGGTCGACTTCCCAAAACGTGGTGACATGCGCCGCCGAACGCCGAGCTGCAGTCATGTGCTCGGATGTAAGGCGACGAATCTTCGTCATTGACTCAACCGTGTCGCCGGCCCACGCGGTTGGCAGCGGCCCATGCGACTCGATACCTGCGGGCGCATGCATCGACGCCATCGCTGGACGATTCGTGAGATAAGCATCCAAATCCTTTTTCGTCACGCGTCCCGCGATGCCCGTTCCGGATAATGCGGCAATCGAGACGCCGTGTTCGGCGGCGATCTTTCGCACGAGCGGTGACGATTTGGAACGCAGCCGATCTTCGAGTGAACCGTTGGCCGCGCCGGTGCTTGCTGGTGCAGAGGCGTGCGTCGCCGCTGCCGACACTGCTACTGGTGCCGTCGTCGAAGCGACGCTGGGCACGGCAGTTGGTGTCGGCGCTGCCGGAGCGGCGGCGGCCGCCGCCGCATCGGTTTCCAGTCGCGCTACGATCGTTTGAACCGCGACCGTTTGTCCTTCGCCAATCAGAATCTCGACTAAGACACCGGCGGACGGCGACGGAATTTCCGCATCAACTTTATCAGTCGAAATTTCGAACATGGGCTCATCACGCTTAACCGTGTCGCCGACTTTTTTCAGCCAACGTGAGACGGTGCCTTCGGCGATGGACTCGCCCATCTGCGGCATCGGGACATCTATGCGGGCCACTGAATCATCCTCGATCTAAAGAAGCGGTCGACGACGCGTTGTCGATTGCGCGATCCGCGCGACGCAAGCGCCACAGCGCGAGCACGGGCAATGTACACGCTCCAATCGCCGCGCCGTATCCTGCAAACACCCACCACTCACACGCGGGAAGCCCAGAGAGTGGTGTGCAGCGCATAAAGAATCCCGCCAGCTTACCGATCCCGACGCCGACCATCGCGCCGCTCACGGCGCCGATAAAAAACGTAAAGCAGCCGACTCCGATGTTTCGTCCGACGCGGTCTTCGGGGAGCGGCGTTGATGCTGACGGCGCCACCACTCAGTAGCCCGCCTCGATAAGATGTCGCGGATCGGCGCGACGATGCATCGCGACGAAAAACTTCTTGACGCTCTTATCGATGCGGCTCTCACCAACTTGGTCGGTGTGCACTTCAACGAACGTGTAGTGGCCGCCTTCCATTTTCACCGACAGGCGCATGGTTCCAAGCGCTCCTGTAAAGCCGCGCGATCGCACGTCTCCACTCGTTTTACTTAAACCCACCGTGGGGAAGTAGTGATCGGCGGTGTCGAGCACGGCATCC
>JANXUN010000081.1 GCA_025356185.1 Gemmatimonadaceae bacterium | reverse complement strand
CTGCATTCAAAAACAGAAGGAACGTCTCCTCTTGATACATCGCAGAGCGTTCTGGGCCAACGTGAATGGACAGCGTCGGGGCTGAGACTCCGCCGGGTGTGCTGATCGGTCCTTGTGGTGATGTCGGTACCGTCGCTGACGATGGATCGTGGCTGATTGCGCACGCGCCGAGAATCAGCGTGAGACTTCCCAATGGGAGCAGACGGATGAGAGCGCTCCGCGCGGCGTGATCGTTGGTAACCATGCCCACAGCATTGCACACCGGCGCGAGCCAGCCGTTGGCTAAGCGTCAGGTGGCCGCTACGATGTCGCGAGTCACAGTGCGCGGGTTACGCCGATGCACATGCATCAAGCGCCTTGATCAAGCACCGCACCAAATCAAAGCGGCCTCGCAGATGCGAGGCCGCTTTGTCTATCGAGCCGTAACCGCTGCGCCGCTTACGGCACTTGCGAGAACGGAATGCGACCCACGCGCTCCCCATCCGTACGGCAGGCGTCCGACGCTCCCTCTTCACCCGCTTTGATCTGCCAGATTTCGACGCGACGATTCGGTGCTTGCAGCGCTTTGTTCTCCTTGGAAACGAACTTGCGCTTGGGTCCCTCATCCGGATCGCCCGCGCGCACGATGATGCACCGCTCGCCGTATCCCTTCATAACGAAGCGATCCGCGGCGATTTCCTTGCCGGCAAGCTTCTTGAGCACCTTCGTAATCGTCTTCGCACGATTGATGGAAAGCTTGTCGTTGTACTTCTCGTCGCCGTACCAGTCGGTGTGACCTTCGACTGAAACTTTGATGCTCGGATCGCGCTTCATCGCGTCGATAACGGTCTGCAACATTTCCTTGCCGCTCTTCAGCACCTTGTCTTTGTTGAAGTTGAACAGGGTGCTGTCCAATCGAATGAATGCACGCCGCCGGACCACTGGCGGCGGTGGCGGCGGCGCAATGCACGTGACGGTCGCCGCGACACTCTTCGTGGTTCCGTACGCGGTCTTGGAGGCAGTAATCGTCGTCGTGCCGCCGCTCACGCAGGTCACGACGCCGGCGCTGTTGACCGTTGCGACTCCCGTATTGGCCGACGACCACGCAGTCGCACCGCCTAGGTCTACTCCGTCGTTGTCCTTCGAGACCGCATTGAACTCCGCCGTCTGTCCGACGTTGCGTGTCTGTGACGCCATTCCAACACCGCCGGCTGCTCCCGCGCCTCCCGCAGCACCCGCACCGCGACCTGCGCCGCCCGCACCGCGACCCGCACCACCGGCACCACCGGCACCACCCGCACCACCTGCACTACCCGCACCACCTGCACTACCCGCACCACCCGCACCCGCACTACCTGCACCACCCGCACCCGCACTACCTGCACCACCCGCACCTTGACCCGACGCCACCGTGACCGGCGACAACGTAAATGTCCACGCCGGCGGCGGAACAGTGACCGTCGCGGACGACGTCCGCTCCATGTTCTTTACCAATCCCTTGCAATTGATCGTCGCCGAACCGGCCTTCAGTGCGCTCACCTTGCCGCTGTTATCAACCGACGCCACGCTGACATCGCTGGAGGTGCACGCCAACATGTTGACCTTGCGCGTTTCGATCGGACGCTGTTTTCCGTCAGCCGCGCTCAACGCAAACTGACGATTCTCGCCACGCGCAAGCGTCGCCGCCGACGGCGTCATTGCTAAGCGCCAGTCAAATTTTTCCGACGGACCCGCAGCGCACGCGCCGCGAACTGCGTATGTCACGCCTGCACGAATCGCATACGTGTGAATTGAACCCCAGAGGAGGTTCTCGGTGGGCAACGGATGGAAATCACCCGTGCCATCGATGCGCGCGCCCCACCTACCATCGCAACATAACTTGAGTCCGATCAACGCACTCAGGCCGTCATCATACTGCTCTTCTGGCGCCGCTCGTCCTTTGTACACGGAATACACAGCGCCGCCGCCAAGCACGAGCGCCGTGCGAGACGTCATCGGAATCGTGAGCGTCAGCAACCCATGCAACGGGCTGTACATGATGCTCTCTCTCGCTAGCCGATTGGTTTTCGTCGACCCGATGCTGGCATCGCCTTGCACGCCAATCCACTTGTATAAACCGACGCCAACCATGGCGCCGACGCCCGGTGCGTTGTCGATCGCGAGCAGCTTACTGAGCCGCGTGTATTGTGCAAACGCGCCTACTTCAATATTGGGAAGCACATCCTGCGCATGCGCCGTCGACGCGACAAACATCGTCGCGGCGATTGAAAGTCTGACAAAAAGTTTATGCATGAAGTCCTCGTATAAGAGAGACGAGCGCGACGAACACAACGCCAATTGTTGCCCCCAATGACGGAGGCCTTATCACAAACGTAACAGCCGCTGCGCGAGGGACAAAGCGCGATTTCTAGACGGATAGTAGCGTGTCTATCGTAAGTGTGATCTGCGACACATCCGGAAGTACTGCATCGAGCAGCGTGGGGTGGTAAGGCATCGGGATATCGCGTGGCGCGACTCGCTCAACGGGCGCATCGAGAAACCAGAACGCGTCGCTTGCGACCGCGCTCGCAATCTCGGCGCCGAAGCCCGCCGTCAGGTTGTCTTCGTGAACAATCAGGCAGCGATGCGTCTTTTTCACCGACGCAAGCACAGCGTCGCGGTCCCACGGCGAAATCGTGCGTAAGTCAATCAGCTCGACTCGACCGTGCAGCGCTGCAACGGCATCGACGCAGCGGTGCACCATCGCACCCCACGACACCAAGGTCAGATCGGTCCCTTCGCGCACGATGCGCGCTTGTCCAAACGGGAGCACGTAATCGTCACCTGGGTAACGCGCGCTGCCGTCACCGGTCATCAGCAACGATCGGTGCTCGAAAAAGATGGTGGGATTCGCTCCCCGCATCGCCGCGCGCAGCAGGCCAACCGCATCGGCTGCGTTACTCGGCATCGCCACCTGCCAGCCGTACGCGTGCGCGAATCGCACTTCATCGCTCAAGCTATGCCAGGGATCGCCGACGTCTTTGCCAAACCCACCGGGCATGCGCACCACGATCGGTGCAGCAAATCGATTGGCGGTGCGCCACCGCATTGTGCCGCAATTGTTGAGTTGTTCCGTTGCGGGGTCGGCGTACTTACGAAATTGAATTTCCGCGACGGGCATCAGTCCGCTAATCGCCATCGCCACAGCGCGACCAATAATCCCCTCTTCTGATAGACTCGTATCGAACACGCGCGTGTTGCCGAACTGCTTTTGCAATCCTTCGGTGACAAGATGCACACCGCCCTTTCGACCGACGTCTTCACCGAACACGACGACTTTCGGATTGACCGCCAGCTCATGTCGCAATGTTGCCCGAATTGCTTCAGCCATGCGCATGAGTGGGCCTTCGTCGCTCGCGACCGACGTGCCACCCAGCGCTGCGCGTTCGGCGCGCGAGAGTCCTCCAAGAACGGCTTCACTCACATCGGATGCATCGTCGGCAAAGACGTGTTGCGCAATGCGTGACGCATCGGGCAGGGGACGAGCGCGCGCCGCCTCGAGCGCGACCGCGACATCGCGCGACACTTCGTTTTCCAACGTTTTCCATTCGTCCGTCGATAGAAACGCTGGAACCAGATACTCGCGCAACTTGGGTAACGGATCGCGCGCCTCATCGGCCACGATCTCTGCGTCACTGCGATAGCCTCTCTGATTGTCGGGGCCCGAATGACTCGACAGGCGCGGCACTGTCAGTCGCACAAGCGCTGGCCCAACACCACTTCGCACATGCGCCACCGCTTGCTGCAACAGTCCAGACGCGTCATGTGGATTGCAGCCGTCGCCGTTGAGCACAAACAAATTGGCAAACGACGCGAGGTTGCGCGCGATGTCGGCACCCGGTGTTTGCATATCACCGCGTACCGAAATGCCCAAGTTGTTGTCTTCGATGTAAAACAACATCGGCAACTTGAGCGTCGTCGCCATCGTCAGCGAGGCCCAAAACCCATTTGTCGCGACTGACGCATCGCCGCCGAGCGCGACGCTCATGCAATGGCTGTAGCGCGCGTCGTGCAGTGTGTCGTGATGGTACTGAATGGACTGTGCCCATCCGGCAGCGGGTGTGTATTGCGAGCCAACGTCACCCGACATCGGCAGTACGACGGGACCATCGCGATTGGGCAAATTGCACACGACGCCGATGTCACGTCCGTCGCTAAAGCCGCCGGCACGACCGAGTGGGCTGCCGAGTGCGTCTTCGAGCGATAGTCCAAGAGACAGCAACAGTGGCCGCGAACGGTAGTACGCGCCCACGCCGTCGCGAGTACCCGTGATCAACGAGCCCAAAATCGACTGCGCCATGTCGTGCCCACGTGCCGAAAACTGGTAGAGCACGACATGTTCTTTCGGTACCGACGTGCGATTCCGATTGGTCGCTTCCTCGACATCGTCGAGCGCGCGTGACGCGAGCGTGTTGTACGCAATCCGTCGCCAGTCGAAGCCGGAGCGTGGCGAGGCCGTCGAGCTGGCGGTTCGTGTAGCGCGCACGGGTGCGCGGGTAGGGGAATGCGACATGGCGGTAATCTGACGGAGCGTGCGGAGTGGCGGAACTCCAGCGCCCTTTAGCAGAGCGAGTGATCCCTTGAGTTGGGGATGACAGGAGGACGAAAATGGGACGGCGTGAGGGGCTGCAGGGCCGACCTCGCGCTATTTTCTCCCCATGCACGATTCCTCTCTCCTGATCGAACAGCGCGAAGGTGTTCTCATCCTCACGCTGAACCGCCCCGAAGTCCTGAACAGCTTTCATCGCGTGATGGCCCGGGCACTGCAAGACGCGCTCGCGTACGCTGCGACGGATGACACGGTGCGCGCACTGTTGATCACTGGTGCGGGGCGTGGTTTTTGCGCCGGCCAAGATCTGAGTGACGTGCTACCGGTCGGTGACGGACCCATGCCTGACATTAGCGAGGTCGTGCGCGCGTCGTACAATCCGATCATTCGCGCCATTCGCAATCTTGAGAAGCCGGTGATCTGCGCCGTGAATGGTGTCGCGGCGGGCGCGGGTGCGAATCTGGCGTTCGCGTGCGACCTGACGATTGCTGCAGACGACGTGTCATTCGTTGAGAGCTTTGCCAAACTTGGCCTTATTCCCGACACCAGCGGCACGTTTTTTGTGCCGCGATTGGTTGGCACGCAGCGCGCAACGGGAATGTTTTTCTTAGGCGGTAAGTTGCCTGCAGCGACGGCGAAAGCGTGGGGATTGATTTGGGACACGGCTCCGCGAGCCGAGCTGTTTGACATCGCCTTCTCACTCGCGCATTCGTTGTCGACGCAAGCGACACGCGGATTCGGTCTCACCAAGCGCGCAATGAACGCGTCACTGTCCAACTCACTGGACGATCAACTCGACGTCGAAGCTGCCTGCATGCAAGAGGCGGGACGTACGGCCGACTACGAAGAAGGCGTCCGCGCGTTTTTAGCGAAGCGCACACCGGTGTATCGCGGCGCATGACACACGACGCGAAGCAGGCCCCGACGCACGCGACGATCGAATCGCCGATGATCAACGCGAATGGCACCACGATGCATGTCGCGCCCACACACCACTTGCGCATCGGCGTCGTTGGCGCTGGTGCGATGGGTGCGGGTATAGCGCAAGTTGCCGCCACGAGCGGCCATCGCGTGCTGATTGCCGACGCGCAGCCGGAAGCGATGAAGCGCGCGCGCAAAACGCTCATGCAGACGATGGACCGCGACGTCGAGAAGCAACGTCGCACGCGCGAAGACGCAGACGCCGTATTGTCGCGCATATCATTTGTGGACGGCGTCAGTGATGCATCGCTACAAATGTTTGCGCACTGCGGATTCGTCATCGAGGCGGTCGCGGAGAATCTGGACGCGAAGCAACGCGTGTTTCAGCGGCTCGACGCGATCGTTGAGAAGGAAGCGATCTTGGCGACCAACACGTCGTCGCTGTCGGTAACGGCGATTGCGGCTGCGTGCAAGAACGCATCGCGCGTCGTGGGCGTGCACTTTTTCAATCCCGCGCCGCTCATGCCGTTGGTGGAGATTATTTCTGCCATCAGCACGGCACCTGACGTGGCCGCTGCAGCCCTCGCACTCGTTCGCGCATGGGGCAAGGTTCCGGTCACCGTCAAAGACACACCGGGATTTCTCGTAAACCGCGTTGCGCGTCCGTTTTACGGCGAGTCGTTGCGCATCCTTGACGAAGGCATCGCTGACGCGTCCACGATCGATTGGGCGCTCACGACACTGGGCGGCTTTCGCATGGGCCCGTTCACGCTCATGGATATGATTGGCAACGACGTCAACTTTGCAGTGTCGTGTTCCGTGTACGAAAACACGTTTCATGATCCACGCTATCGTCCTTCCGTTACACAACAGCGCTTGGTCGAAGCGGGGTGGCTGGGGCAAAAGACCGGGCGAGGCTACTATCTGTACGCTCCACTCCAAATCAAACCCAAGCCCAACGAAGATCGCGTGCTGGGCGGGCAAATCGTGCAGCGCGTTGTGGCAATGTTGGTGAACGAGGCCGTAAGCGCGTTAGAGCTTGGCATTGCATCAGGCGCCGATATAGAAACGGCGATGATGAAAGGTGTGAACTATCCGCGCGGTCTGTTGGCGTGGGGCGATCTGCTGGGGCCGTCGCTCGTGCTGCATGAGCTCGAGACCTTGCAGCAACGGTATGGCGATCCACGCTATCGCCCGTCGGCGCGGCTGCGCACCGTTGCGCGCACACCGAACGGCCGGTTGCTCGATGGTTGAGCCGCACGACACGGACGCGTCGGGTGGGGCATTCGCGTCCGCGCGTGCGTTGGTCGATCACCTCATGGTGCGAGATCGATTCTCGCAGTGGCTAGGCATCGAGGTGCTCGAAGCCGAACGCGGCGCTGCCGTGCTACGCATGACCGTGCGAGAAGAAATGGTGAACGGCTTCGGTACCTCGCACGGCGGTATCGTGTTCTCGTTGGCAGATAGCGCATTCGCGTTTGCGATCAATTCTGGCGGCACGCTCAGCGTTGCGATCGACGCCGTGGTAAGCTTTCCGGTTGCCGTGCGCCCAGGCGACGTGCTGACTGTACGTGCGCACGAAGACAGCAGCAGTAATCGATTGGCGTTTTGCGTTGCGACCGTGCGCAATCAACGCGATGAGATCGTTGGACATTTTCGCGGCACCGGCTATCGCACGCAGCGATTGCACGTGGCCGATCAGACGCAATTTTAGGCAGACCATTCATGTCCATTGCTGGCGCCGACGCGTTTCTCGTAGATGGTGTGCGTACACCGATTGGCAATTTGGGTGGAGCGCTCAGTAGCGTGCGTGCGGATGATTTGGCCGCACACGCGATTGCCTCGCTGTTGGCGCGGCACCCCGGCATCGATCCCGCGCGCATCGCGGACGTGATTTTGGGATGCGCTAACCAAGCCGGCGAAGACAATCGCAACGTCGCGCGCATGGCGTTGCTGCTCGCGGGAGTGCCGTACACGGTACCTGGAGAAACCGTCAATCGACTGTGCGCGTCCGGGTTGAACGCCGTCGCGAGCGCAGCGCGGGCGATCAAAAGCCACGAAGGCAATCTGTACGTCGCCGGGGGCGTCGAAAGCATGACGCGCGCACCGTTCGTGCTCTCAAAAGGCACGACACCATTTGCGCGCGATGTGCAACTGTTCGACACCAGTTTGGGTTGGCGTTTCGTCAATCCGAAAATGAAAGCGATGTACGGCACCGACTCGATGGGCGAAACCGCGGAGAATGTGTCGGCGCAGTACGGCGTGTCGCGCACCGATCAAGATGCGTTCGCCATGCGATCACAGCAGCGTGCAGCCGCAGCGCGATCAGCCGGACGCTTCACGACGGAAATCGCCCCCGTCGCGATTCCACAAAAGAAGGGCGAACCGGTGACGTTCTCCGCCGACGAATTCTTGCGTCCGGAGACGACCATGGAAACGCTCGGCAAACTCAAGCCGGCGTTCCGTACAGACGGCACCGTGACTGCGGGAAATTCGTCGGGGTTAAACGATGGTGCGGCAGCCCTACTGATCGCGTCGACAAGCGCCGTGCAAGAATTTGGACTGCGCCCACTCGCGCGCATCGTGTCTAGCGCAGCCGCTGGCGTCGAGCCGCGGATCATGGGTATGGGTCCGGTCCCATCAACCCGGCTCGCGTTGCAGCGCGCAGGTCTCACAATCGACCAGATGGATGTGATCGAGTTGAATGAAGCGTTCGCCGCGCAGGGACTCGCGTGTTTGCGCGAACTCGGCATTGCCGACGACGATGCCCGCGTAAACCCCAATGGTGGCGCCATCGCTCTCGGACATCCACTCGGCATGAGCGGTGCGCGGCTCGCGCTTACGGCGGCGCGCGAGCTCGAGGCGCGCAACGCGCGCTATGCCGTATGCACGATGTGCATTGGCGTCGGGCAGGGATTTGCGATGGTGCTTGAGCGCGCGACGTGATCTACGCGTTTGACGGATTTATTCCCGTCGTACACGAGACAGCATTTGTGCATCCACAAGCGGCTGTGACGGGAAACGTGATCATCGGTCGCGATGTATACGTCGGTCCGGGTGCAGCGATTCGCGGCGACTGGGGCGGCATTGTTATCGAAGATGGTTGCAACGTGCAAGAGAACTGTACGATTCACATGTTTCCTGGCGTGACAGTGGTTCTCGAAGCAGGAGCGCACATTGGACACGGTGCCATCGTGCACGGTGCGCGCATTGGTGCCAATGCGCTTGTTGGCATGAACGCGGTCATTATGGATAACGCGCGGGTTGGCGCGGGGTGCGTGATTGGTGCACTGTGCTTCGTGCCAACCGATATGAACATACCGCCGCGAAAGGTCGTCGTCGGCAATCCCGCAAAAATCGTCAAAGATGTCACTGATGAAATGCTCGACTGGAAATCATCGGGCACGCAGCTGTATCAACAACTCCCGGCAGCGATGCGCGAGAGTTGGCACGCCATAGAGCCGCTTCGTTCGATTCCAACGGATCGCCCGGCGCAGTCGGGCGTACTCAAAAACTGGCATCATACTCAGCGCGACGCGACGTAATCGGGTGTTGCTCTTGCCGTCGCGCGGCGCGTCCCTCCCTTTGTTCTTCCGAGCGTACATCGCATGATCACGCTACAAAATTTTGCCGTTGGTGAGTGGGTCGCTGGCACGGGAAAAACAGCCGATCTCATACACGCCGTCACTGGGGAAAAAATCGGCGAGGCCGGCAGCGGCGGGCTCGACTTCAATGCGATGGCGGAGTACGCGCGCAACGTGGGCGGCCCGGCGATGCGCCGCCTCACGTTTCATCAGCGCGCCGCGATGCTTAAAGCCATCGCGAGGTATCTCACCGAGCGTAAAGACGCGTTTTATGGCTTATCGAGTGCGACCGGCGCCACCAAGGCCGATAGCTGGGTCGACATCGATGGAGGGATCGGGACGTTCTTCGCCTACTCCAGTCGCGGGCGTCGCGAATTTCCCAACGAAACGTTTCACGTCGAGGGCCCAGCCGAGTCGTTGAGCAAGAACGGCACGTTCGTTGGACGGCATATTTGTGTGCCCCTGGAAGGCGTCGCGATTCACATCAACGCGTTCAACTTTCCTGTGTGGGGAATGATGGAGAAGTTGGCGCCGGCTTTGCTTGCGGGTATGCCGTGCATTGTGAAGCCTGCAACAGCGACAAGCTTTTTAACAGAAGCGGTGTTTCGCGCGATGGTGGAATCGAACATCCTGCCCAACGGCGCGATTCAACTCATTTGCGGCAGCGCCGGTGACTTGTTGTCGCACGTAAGCGAGCAAGACACCGTCGCGTTTACGGGATCGGCAGCGACCGGTCAGATGCTCAAAGAGAGCAAGGCGATCATGCAGCATTCGGTGCGCTTCAACATGGAAGCCGACTCGCTCAACTGTTCAATTTTAGGACCTGACGCGACACCGGGCACGCCAGAGTTCGAGCTGTTTATCAAAGAAGTCACTCGCGAGATGACGACGAAGGCGGGGCAAAAGTGTACCGCGATTCGTCGCACGATTGTGCCCGCAGGCATGGAGCAGGATGTCGTCAACGCATTGCGTGCGCGCTTAGACAAAACGACCATCGGCGATCCGACGGTCGAAGGCGTGCGCATGGGGCCCTTGGCAAGCAAAGGACAAGTGCGCGATGTTCGCGCGAACGCAGATCGCATCAAATCCGCGACGGAGTTGGTATACGGCGAAAACGACTATCAGGTGGTGGGCGCTGATCGCGAGAAGGGCGCGTTTTTCGGGCCGATGCTCATGGTGTGCGATCAGCCGTTCAATCACTCTGAGCCGCACGACATCGAAGCGTTTGGACCCGTCAACACGATCATGCCGTATCACATGCTTGATGAAGCGATCGCGCTGGCCAAACGCGGTCGCGGTTCACTGTGCGGTTCAATCGTCACCGGAAATGCAGATACCGCGCGCGCGCTGATACTCGGCACGGCTGCGTTTCACGGTCGCATGCTGATCCTTGACACACACAGCGCGAAGGAGAGCACCGGTCACGGATCGCCGCTACCGAATTTGGTGCATGGCGGACCAGGTCGCGCTGGTGGCGGTGAAGAAATGGGCGGCGCGCGCGGCGTGTTGCACTACATGCAGCGTACGGCGATTCAGGGCAGCCCGACTATGCTGACCGCCATTACCCGTGAGTGGAGCAGCGGGGCAGCGCAAACGACCGACACGGTGCATCCGTTTCGCAAAACGTTTGACGAGCTGCACATTGGTGACACGCTGATCACCGGTACGCGCACGATCACGCTGGATGATATCGTGAAG
>JANXUN010000074.1 GCA_025356185.1 Gemmatimonadaceae bacterium | reverse complement strand
GCCTGCATTCTGGTGCGAGACACCACCAACAAGCGCAACAAGTTCGGCGCGGACGCTCCGCGCCGGCAATTCCCATCATCGGAGAACGCAATCGTGGCCGACACGCACCAGCACTCTGCAACCGCCAAGCATCACGAGGCGGCAGCGCACCACCACGCAGCGGCGCATCATCACCTCGAAGCGGCGCATCATCATGAAACAGGACACCACGATGGCGCTGCGACGCATGCAGATGCGGCGCATCGGCACAGTGAGCATGCGCATACGCACACCGTCGCTGCGCATGGCGAGACGAAGAAGAAGTAGTGAGCAGACACCGCTGAAATACCTATCAACGCGAGGACCCGATGTGTGGGGCTCTGGTGCTGTGGGTCGCGTCGATAGTCTGCGCGCTAGGCAAAGGCACTGTTCGCCGCGCCTAGCGCGCTACGCGGTCGCTCCTCCCCCTAGACAATTCGGTTCTTTAGGCGCTACGTCTACCGACAAAGGCGAGGCAGCCACCGAAACTCGCTGGATTCTGGATCCGGGACGCCATGCTTGATCTCCCAGCTCTGAGTTCACTGCGGAGGATGTATGACCCGAGTTTACGCCATCCTGTTCTCATCGGCGATTCTCGCCATGCGCTCAAATCCTGTGAGCGCCCAATCGCATGCAACTCATCGTGGCTCCGAGCGGATTGGGGCCGTGCACTTGGAGACGTCGTGCGCCGCATCGACAATTCTCGAGTTCGACCATGCGATTGCGCTCGTACACTCGTTTGAGTTCGGCGCGGCAATTCGGGGATTCAACCGCGTACTGGATATTGACTCTACATGCGCCATGGCGCGGTGGGGTATTGCGCTGAGCCGATGGGGCAATCCTATGTCCATCGGCAATCGCACTGCGGCGTCGCTCGTTATTGGACGGGCTGCCGCGGACGCCGCCATTCGCGGAGAAGGACATGCCACGGACCGGGAGCGCGGTTATATCGCCGCGGTGGCACAGCTCTTCGGCGACTTTGAACATACGAGCCAGCGTACGCGCGTCCTCGCGTACGAGAAAGCGATGGCTGACGTGGTCGCGAAGCAGCCGACTGATACCGAAGCAATGATCTTTCACGCCATCGCGCTTGTGGCCGCAGCGCCGCCTACCGATAAAACGTACGCGAACCAGCGTACTGCTGGCGCGCTGTTAGAACAGCTCTGGGCAGCGAAACCAGAGCATCCGGGGTTGCCGCATTACATTATCCACAGCTACGACGTCCCCGCACTTGCGGAACGCGCGCAACTCGCGGCCAAGCGGTACGCCGAGATTGCACCGTCGGCGGCACACGCGCTCCACATGCCTTCGCATACGTTTACACGCGCGGGGCAGTGGCAAGCCTCCGTCGCGACTAATCGGCGCTCTATAGAAGCGGCCCGCGCGGAGGCCGGATACGGTGAAGCGCTGCATGCGTCGGACTACAGCGAATACGCCTACCTTCAGATGCGAAACGACGCTGCGGCGTTGGCGATCATCAGAACTCTCCCCACCCTAGTTCGACATTTTGATCCCAACGCGATCACCGGCGCAGCCAATGGCGTAGCCGGATTCTTTGCGCAGGCGGCCATTCCAGCGCGTTATGCGCTAGAGCGGCGAAAATGGACTGAGGCCGAGGCACTGGTTCCGCGCGTGAGCCCGTACCCATACACGGAGGCCATGACGTACTTCGCCATCGCGTTGGGTGCGTCGCACACCCAGCGTCTGTCACGCGCTCGCACCGCCATCGACTCTTTGTCCGCTATCCGGGATCGGTTGGGAGATGCCGGCGACGGTTACTGGGCGGAGCAGGTGGCGATCCAGCAGCTTAGCGCCAGTGCGTGGCTCTCCAGCGCAATGCAGCAGGATACGGTCGCATTAGCCTTAATGAGAGAAGCGGCCGCGCGCGAAGATGCAACCGAGAAAAGCGCCGTGACCCCCGGTCCACTCGCGCCAGCGCACGAACTGCTCGGCGACATGTTGATGCAGAACGGCAAGGCGGCCGAAGCGCTAACGGAGTATCGCGCGTCGCTTGCGAAAGATCCGAATCGCTTTCGCTCGTTGTACGGGGCAATGCAGGCCGCGACGGCCGCGAACGATCGCGCCGCGCGGGCAAGTTATTCCAATCAGATCAAGGCGCTCACGCGCTCGTCTGCGTATACGCGGCGCTGATTATCAAGTTGCAATCGACATAGCAATTTGAATGTCATACTACCCCCGCAGAAAGGGTAGGGCAAAAAAAACAAGTCCCACGCCGCCGAGGAGTAACGATGCACCCCATACGAGCCGCACCTTTGTGAGCGCCGCGATCGCACCGAGTGCGATCGCAACCTGAAAAAGCGCAACGGCGTTTGCAAAAGCGTGGTGACGTGTGAGGAGCAGCGCAGCGTCCTCTGTCTTGCGGTCCCGTTCCTTTTCGAGTTCGCGAGCTTTGGTCTGAATGTCGACCTGCTCGTGATCGTATCGAATCGCTTGGGCCTCTGCATTACTCGGCGACGTTTTTCCAACTGCCAGCCATGTTTGAGATACTGCGCGTGCGACCGCGCCTTTGATCCCCTTGGCCTGATACAACGCCCATTGATCGGACGCCTGCCCTTGCAACGTGGCGGCGTCGGTCTTGAGCGCCAGCGCCTCGTTGACCGTGTCCCCCGCGCGCAGCGCGGCAACCGCGCCGAGCGCCGCAATCAGAGCGGTCGAAAGCGAAATTTTACGAAGGAGCGCACCGCCGCCCTGCTTTTCCATTTCGTCATCAATGGTCTCGCGCAGCTTGTCGGTATCGATCTCCGGTGCTTCGGGCATGAGGAACTCCGTATGATAGTGGGGATCGATGATCGACAATTGCGTCCACGTCTCGATCTGACGCCCGAATATACGATGCTTCGTTGATCGTACAAAATGACTTGCGCGGCACGTTATCACGCAGCTGTCAGAAGTCACTGAAACGCCTCGCGTTCGAAAAGTGTGTGACCTTGCGAGTGACAAAAGTTTAGAGCTATGCTTTGTGAACAGCGGGCCGCGATCGAGACGCAGTGCCCTGTCTCAAGGGTAATCCGCGGCGGTCCTTCCACCGTCTTTCAGACACATGCCATGAATACTTGGTCGTCTCGTCGAGAATTCCTGAAGGAAGCATCGGCAACAGCGGCGGTTCTATACGGACTGAGCGCCTGCCATCAGGTTGGATCATCATCGTCGCCTGCACCGGACTGGAGCTCAGCACCCTCGCTGGACGGCACGTTGTTGTTCGACGCCGCCTCGCGCGAGCTGATGTCCCGAGATCGCGGCGCAAATGTACGTCGCCTCCCAGCTGCCGTGCTTCGTCCTCGCTCGGCGAAGGACGTTGCTCAGATGGTTCGATTCGCCGACCGGCAGGGTCTACACATTGTCATGCGTGGCCAAGGGCATTCGCAGTATGGTCAGACGCTCGTCACGGACGGTATCGTTATCGATTCGTCTACGCTGAACGCGGTCACCGTAGACGCGAACGGCGTGGTCTACGCGCAGGGGGGCGCGACGTGGGACGACGTCACACACGCGACGTTGGCACACGGGCTCACACCTCCGGCGATGGGCGACTCGATGTCCCTTTCGGTTGGTGGGATCTTGAGTGCCGGCGGCATCAGCAATCAGTCGCATCGTTTCGGCGCCGTTATTGACAACGTTGAAGCGCTGGACGCGGTGACGGGCACGGGCGAATTGATCACCTGCTCCGCCGAGAGGAATCGCGAGCTGTTCGAGCTTACGCTCGGAGGGATGGGACAGTGCGCGATTATCGTAGGAGCGCGGCTGCGCACCGTATCGGCGCCGAGGTGGGTGGTACAGCGGCAGCTAAACTATGACGATCTCACGACGTTCTTGAGCGATTTGCGCGTCGTGGTAACCGAGAAGGACGTCGATCATATTGGCGCGTTAGCAATCGCGCAGGGCCCGGGCGGCTGGAGATTCGTCATCACCGTCGGCAAGTTTTCCGCCAGTGCTGATGCGAATTTCGCGTCCGTCGAGGCGGGGCTGCGATTTACGACGCGTGGCGAGACCGTTGCAAGCGATTACGCAGCGTACTTGCATCGCGAGGACGCGCGGAACGCGGCGACGACCGCCGTGAGGAGCGAAACACCGCGACGAGGACTGTACCTCGCCCTGGTCATTCCGGGCAGCGAGACCGAAAGCTTTGTGCAAAAGATATTGACCACGCCGGCGTATGTGGCGGGCGTCACCCGCTTCTCGCTCTACCTGCTGCCGATGCGCCGGTTCACCCGGCCGCTGTTCATGGTCCCACGTGAAGAGTTCGCGTGCGTGATGTTTCTCTTTCGCTCCGTTCCGATCTCGGACATCGCGCGAAGCGCCGAGCAGATGCAGACCGTACGCACCATCGATCTAGATATGCGCGCGGTCGGAGGCAAGGCGTATCCGCCGTACGCTCCGTTTTATTCAAAGGCCGACTGGGAGGCGCACTACGGGCCTGAATGGCTCCGTCTGCAAGAC
>JANXUN010000070.1 GCA_025356185.1 Gemmatimonadaceae bacterium | reverse complement strand
GCCTCGCGTGCAGAGAGCACGCCGTTTGGCGCGAGTACTGCGCGCAAATGCGACATCGGATGACCCGCGAGCGACAAGCCCGTCATGCGATAGTCGGCTTCGGTGAGCTCGATGGGCGCGAGGGCAGGTAAGTGCGCCGGCGGAGGCGACGTTGGCATCGGCGCGAGCGGCAACTGGGGTCCGCGCGTTGACGCCATAACATCCCACAGCGCGACACGTCGACGTCGTTCAGCCGGTTCGTGCATAAACATGCTGTCAAACGCGCCCGCTTCAGCGAGTCGACGCCACGATGTTTTGTCGAGTGTGACGCGACGCACCGCGTCTTCGACGCTGGCAAATGGTCCATCGGCGAGTGCGGCAGCGAGCGCGCGTCGCGCTTTGGAGCCCAGTCCGCGAATGAGTCGCACGCCAAGACGCACGCTTACGTCATGACTGTTGCTGTGGTCGGTCCGTTGCTGGCCCCACGTGACTCTCCCGTCATTGGGCACCAATACTCTCCCGTCTGCCGTCTCTAAAACATGATCCCACGACGATCGCATGAGATCGATTGGTCGCACGTCGACACCATGGCGCTTGGCATCTTCAACCAACGTGCCGGGTGCGTAAAACCCCATCGGCTGTGCGTTGAGAATCGCCGCCGTGTACTCGGGCGCGAAATAGTGTCGCAGATAGGTTGTTGCATACACAATTAATGCAAAACTTGCCGCATGGCTTTCAGGAAATCCATAATCAGCAAACGCATTGATCTGATTGTAAATGCGACGCCCTACGTCCTCCGGAATACCGTTGCGCGCCATCCCGGTAATGAGTTCTTCGCAAATCGCTGCCATGCGTTCGTGTGATCGCTTGTGTCCCATCGCGCGACGCAGTTGATCGGCCTGACTGGGTGTGAAGCCCCCAGCGGTAATCGCGACCTGCATGCCTTGTTCTTGAAACAGCGGCACACCCATCGTGCGCTTGAGCACTTTTTCCAACGACGGATGGGGATACGTGACCGGCTCGGTGCCTGCGCGACGTCGCAAATACGGATGCACCATTTCGCCTTGAATCGGGCCGGGGCGAATGAGCGCAACTTCAACCACGAGATCGTAAAAGCACCGTGGCTTGAGTCGTGGAAGTGTGTTCATTTGCGCGCGACTTTCAATTTGAAACACGCCAATGGTATCGGCCGCGCACATCACGTCGTACACCGCTTGATCGGTCATATCGAGTTGACCGAGGTCGATGTTCAAGCCACGTGTGTGTCGCACGTACAACAGACAATCCTGCACAACGGTGAGCATGCCAAGTCCGAGCAAATCAATCTTCACGAGTCCCGTGGGGTCGAGATCGTCTTTCTCCCATTGCACGACAGTGCGCCCCGGCATGGATGCGGGTTCGATGGGAACGATGGAACCGAGCGGTTCTTCGGTGAGGATCATGCCGCCAACGTGAATGGAGCGATGACGAGGGAGTTGATGCAGTCCGTCGACGACGTCCGCAAGCACGCGCACCCGGGGGTCGAGGGGGTCGAGGCCAGCTCTTGCGAGGCGGTCGCTGGCAGCGGGTGCGGTGAACTGCTGGGTTGTGGGTTTTGAGTGTGGGTTATGGGTTTTCGGTGTACCGCGATCACTGTGTTTGGCGAGGGGGCCGAGGTTTTCTGCGGCGTCCATCGCGATTTTTTTTTCCGCGTGTTGATCGACGAGCTGTTGCCATGTCGCATCGCGTTCGCTGATGGCTTTGGTGCGGACCGCGGGAACGGCATTTAACGCAGAGTGCGCAGAGTGCGCAGAGGGAACAACATGTTGGCGCGTGGAGGCGATTTTGCGTGCGTCGGCGCGAACCACGCGCGCTTTTGTCGTGGCTTCGGTACCCGCGATCATGCGTTGGCCGAGGAGAGTGGCGTCGGAGGGCACGGCCGATTGCGCTGGGGTCGATGCGTTGTATTCAGCAGTCGGTTCGTTAACGCGCAGCGCTTCGGCGGTTGTTTTCGCGCTAAATCGGTCGCTGAGTGCGCTGAGCAATTCGCCTTGCTCTACAGAAAATCCCAGCACGCGCGCGGCATCGCGCACGGCACTCCGTCCGCGCCATGTGATTTGTTCGCACACCATCGCCGCATGGTCGCGTCCATAGCGTTCGTACACATACTGCAGCACACGTTCGCGATCGCGATGCGCAAAATCGATATCAATATCCGGTGCTTCCTGGCGTTCTTCGGTAAGAAACCGTTCGAACAACAGCTCCATGCGAATGGGATCCACCGCGGTAATGCCTAGGCAGTAGCACACCGCCGAATTGGCCGCCGAGCCGCGTCCTTGGCACAGAATGCCTTCGCGTCGCGAGAAGCGCACAATGTCCCACACAATGAGAAAGAATCCTGCCATGTTGAGTTTGGCGATCATGCGCAGTTCGTGCGCAAGCTGTTTCTGTTGTTTGGCGCCGTACTCGTCGCCCCATCGTTCGCGCGCACCGGCTTCGACTAAGTGCGAGAGATAGTCGTTAGGCGTCACACCGTGCGGTAACGGAAACGCGGGCATCGACGGCTTGAGTTGATCCAAGCGAAACGTGCACCGTTCGGCGATATCAAGCGTCGCGCGCACGCCCTGTTCAGCACCACGCCACCGCTTGAGCATGAGCGACGGTGCCTTCAGCGACCATTCCGCGTTGGGACGCAAACGCGTGCCCAATTCGTCTAACGTGCATTCATGTCGCAACGCCGTGAGCACATCATGAATGATCCGGGCTTCGGGGCGCGCATAGTGCACGTTATTGGTCACCACCCACGGCACGCCCAGTTTGTGCGCGAGCGGTTGCAAGCGACGCACCAGTGCGCGCTCTTCGGAGAGTCGATGATCCCAACATTCAATGGCGAGGCGTTCGCCAAAGAGTTCGCGCAGTTGCGTGGCGGCATGCCATGCCGCGTCATCGTGTGATTCGGCAAGCAGCTGCGGAATCCATCCGCGCGGACAACCGCTCAGTGCCGTGATCTGATTGGGATGTTGCGCGATGTGCTGCGTGAGCACGTCCCACGTCACATGCGGCGCACCGCGATCGGTGTGCATGCGCGCGTGCGTGATGAGCGATGCAATCGTGCGATAGCCTTGCCGACTTTCGGCGAGCAACACGAGATGCGTCGTGCGCGTCCCGTGGGCTGTGAATGCATCCGGAACGCGTACCGTGAGTTCGGCGCCCAAGATGCCGCCGATATTGAGCGCGTGGCATGCGGTGGCAAAGCGCACCACGCCCCCTAGCTCATCGTGGTCGGTGAGCGCGATCGCGGGATAGCCAAGCGCTGCTGCGCATTCGGCGAGCGTCTCGGGGAGCGAGGCGCCGTCTAAGAGCGAAAGGGCAGAGTGGCAATGCAGCTCTGCATAAATCGGGGCGGGAGCTCGGCGCGGCATGGGTCGGGTGATATTGGGGATGGAGACCCGAATATATACCGAAGCTAACGATGTGACCCCACAGTACGTGTGGTGCCCCGATGCCGTGGTGACATCTCGCGCGCATGCGGTCGAGATGGGCGATGCATTCCAGACGGCGGGATATCCGCGACGCGTCTTTTTTTCGCATGCATCGAGGGATCATTTATATCACGCGCATGTCGGACTGCCCGCGGCTCCGATCCCCGCTGCACGACCCGTGCTCCACGCCCACAAAAAGTTGTAGCCGCCAATCGGCCCGAAGGCATCAAGCACCTCGCCGCACAAAAAGAGACCGGCGTGCCGTTTGCTTTCCATCGTGCGCGGATGCACGTCGCTCAGCGCCACACCGCCGCCAGTGACTTCGGCCTTCTTGTAGCCTTCGTCGCCGTTCCACGGCAATTCCCCGCGTACGAGTATGTCGATCAATCGCATACGTTCTTCGCGTCGCAACTCGGACAGTGTTCGCGTCGAGTCGACGTTGGCGCGGTTGAGCAACACCGAAACCAAGCGATCGGGCAAATGATTGCGCAGGGCACCCGTCACGGTGCGCGCACCATGCGCCTGCAGTTCCCGCGTCCACTCGGCCTCGCCGAGTGGCGTCCATTGTACTGACACGCGCGCAACGTTGCGTTTCGCGCGTGCGCGTACCACGACGTGCGACACGTCAAGCACACTGGGTCCACTGTAACCAATGTGCGTGAAGAGAAAACCGCCGCGCGCCTGCGCACTGTGCAGTTCGCTCTGCGCTGACAGTGAGAGTTGCAACGAAACGCCAGACAGCGCCGCAAAGTCGGG
>JANXUN010000027.1 GCA_025356185.1 Gemmatimonadaceae bacterium | reverse complement strand
GTCACGCGCCAGACCCGATTGAGTGCTGCTTGCAACTCAATGAACGCCCCGGTAGCAGCAAGCATGAGCCCCGCTGAACCAACGATGGCCGCAGCGACGCCATCGCGCGAGACGCGCGCGCGCGCCAGAATCGCGTCGATGGCGTCAGCACTGCTTTGCCCGACCAGTGCCGCGATCTGGCGGACAATCTCGCCGCGGACGGCGTCTTCGCCGAGCACGGCCCCAGCAAACGCAATCACCAGGAGGAGCATGGGCGCGAGCGCGAAGAGCGTGTAATAGGCGATGGCAGCACCATGCCGTTGCGCGCCATCGTCAAACCAGCTCACCAGCGCGCGCCAGCTGAGTCGTCCCAGATCTGCGACGGTATGCACGATCGTCACGCTGCTGCGGTGCAGCCACCGTGGATGGGAGGTGTCAACGGTCACGAACGACCCGTGCGATAAAGAGTACGTTGCAGTATGCGGAGCGACGCCTGACAATCATCGGTATACCTCGCCTGTTCGCCTATCGCTCGAAAGGTCTATACGGTACTAGCTCTCGCGTAGCCATTGCGCGTTGACCCCCACCACAAAATACTTCGCCCATGACTCCAACTCCTGCGTCACGACGCTTGTTGGTCGTAGAAGACAACGAAGACAATCGCGTCATTTACGGCACCATTCTGCGGAAGTTAGGATTTACGGTGACAGAGGTGGCGGACGGAGAATCGGGAATTGCCATCGCTCAAGACGACCCTCCCGAGCTGGTTTTAATGGATGTTGGGCTGCCTCGTATGGACGGGGTAGAAGCGACCCGGCTATTGAAGGCCGATCCCCGCACGGCGCATGTTCCAGTTGTGGCGTTGACTGCGCACGCATTAGCAACAGAAAAACAGCGGGCCTTAAACGCCGGTGTTGACGGCTATTTGATCAAGCCCATCGAGAGCGGTGCACTGTTGCGGGAGATTGAGCGGGTCTTGGCGCGTGTGCGTGCCCAGCCACCAAATACGCGAGAGCACTAAGTCATGTCGACTCTTCCCAGCGCCGATTCGCCCGTACGTCGACGAACGTCGTTGGAACGCCAGCTGCCGCTCATGATTTCGGCAGTCTTGGTGTTCTCGATCGTCGCATTCGGCGCGCTGGCATTCACGGAGCTCCGTTCGACGCGTATTGACGCGACAAAGACGCAACTTCGCGCGGTGCTGAATCTGACGTTGGAGACGGCCGCTCGCGGCGTACAGACGCGGCTGGAGACAACCGCGCGTCTCGCCAACGATAGCGTTATCGGCACGCTGTTAGACGCGCCAGATCCGCGCACGATGGTGAATCAAGTGCGCGCGCTGGTGCGTCAGCGCCGCGCCGCCGCCGATAGCACGCTTGTCGATCAAGTGGTACTTGGCCGTGATGAACGGCGTTGGGTGTTGAGCGACAGCGAGATTTCGACCACGGCAAATGTCGCGTTGATGAGCACGATTGCATCGATTGGGAAACGGAATGCTGCGATGAGTCCCTTGTTCGCCCTCGACTCGTCCATCAACGTGTGGGTGGTCGCACCCATTCGTGAAAAAGACAACAGCGTGCGCGGCTTCTTCGCCGAGCGTCGTCGTGTGGCGGGTTTCGTTGCGGTCCAGCGCTCACTGCAAGGACTCACGGGTCAGGACATCTCCGTCGCGTTCACAAACCTTTCCGGCGACGTGTGGACGAGTTTCGCTGCGCGTCCGATCGCGAAGAGGTTTGATGTCGCCGCGGTACCCGACACCTTTCGCATCGATCCTGATAGCGGTGGTGGAATCATTGGCGTCAAAGGAATCATCGCCGGCACCCCGTGGGTCCTGGTGTTGTCTACGACACAAGCGGCGGTGAACGCGCCGTTGATGTTGTTTCTGCGCAGAGTCCTTGCGATTGGTGTTCTCGTTGTCGTGTTGGGCATCGTAGCGGCGCGATTGATTGGGCGGCGGGTGACGCGTCCACTCAGCTCTCTGGCCGGCGCCGCGCAAGCCATCGCTCTTGGCGATTATTCACGGCGCGAACTGATCGGTACCAACGACGAAATCGCGCAAGTGGCGCATGCGTTCAACCTGATGGCCGAAGGGATCGCCGAATCACAAGCAGCGCGCGACCACCGAATTCGGGAGTGCGAGTTGCTGACAAAAGATCTTGAACAGCGCAATACCGAATTGCAGCAAGCGCAACTCGAGGCAACTGAGGCGCGATTCATGGCGGAGCAGGCCGGCGAGCGCGCGTCGCGTGCCAACGATGCGAAGACGGAATTTCTCGCGATGATGAGTCATGAATTGCGGACGCCGCTCAGTGCCATCGCCGGCTACGCAGAAATTTTAGAACTGGGCATTCGTGGCGAGCTCAACGACGCGCAGCGCGTCGACGTCGGACGGATTCGCGCGAACCAGACGCACTTGTTGCGCATCATCAATGATATTCTCGATCTGTCGCACGTCGAGTCAGGTCAGCTGATGATCGACTCTCGACCCATCTCCGTGGGCGAAGTCATCAGCGACGTCGAACCGATCGTCAAAACGCTTATCGACGAAAAGAATTTGCGCTATCGCGTTGAGGCGTCACATGTGGACGTGTTTGCCGATCGCGATCGATTGACGCAAGTTTTGGTCAACCTCGTTGCAAACGCTGTTCGTTTTACGGAACCCAACGGTACCGTCGCAATTTGCGCGTCCCAAACGGATGATCGCGTACGTATCGAGGTCGTGGACACGGGTATCGGAATTCCGGAAGAAAAGCGCGAGGCAATTTTTCAGCCGTTCGTGCAAGTAGAAGGTGGCGCGTCGCGTCGCGCACAAGGTACAGGGCTGGGATTGGCGATCAGTCGCCGACTGGTCGAAGCGATGGGCGGAACGCTCACCTTGCGAAGTACATTGGGCGTGGGATCGACGTTTCTTGTTGACCTTCCGGCCGCGCATCCTCCCTCGGACTTTGATCTGGAGACGTCAACCGTCGGCGTTACTCTCCACACCGAGTTGCCGACATCATCCGCAACAAGCAGCGCGCCCCGCTGATCAATCGCAACGCCAACCGGTCGACCATGCGCGTCGCCGTTCTCCTCGACGAAGCCCGTTAGCACGTCGCACGGTTCCCCTACGGGCACCCCGTTCTGAAACGGTACGAAGATCACTTTGTAGCCGCTGCGTGGAGTGCGATTCCACGACCCGTGCTGGCCGACGAACATCCCTTGTGCGCCGGCGCTGCTATCGGCAAACCACGCGAGCCCGAGCGACGCGGTGTGCGGTCCCAGGGCGTAGTCGGGAACGATCGCCGAATGCACACGCGCCGAGTCCGTCGGTTTGACGCGCGAGTCCACGTGGTCACCGAAATAACTGTACGGCCATCCGTAGAATCCGCCCTCGCGGACGGCAGTCATGTAGTCGGGGACGAGATCGCTTCCAATCTCGTCGCGCTCGTTGACGGCCACCCACAGTGCGCCGGTTTGCGGTTGCCAGGCGAGTCCGACGGGATTGCGCAGTCCGGATGCGAACACACGATGTGCGCCGGTTGCGACGGTAATCTCCCAGATACTCGCGCGGTCGGTTTCGTTCTGCATGCCGTTTTCGCCGACGTTACTGTTGGATCCCACGCCGACGTACAGGTGCGCTCCATCTGGAGATGCGACCAGACTCTTCGTCCAATGATGATTGATCGGTCCGCCAGGTAATTGCACAATCACGCGACCAGTGTCGGTGATTTGCGTCGCACCGACGACAAACGGATACACGCGAATGGCGTCGGCGGTTGCGACGAACAGCTGCTTACCCACCAACGCCATACCAAACGGCGATTGCACGCCAGAGAGCAACACTGAACGCGTTTCTGCAACGCCATCGCGATCTGTATCGCGCAACAGCGTGATACGATTGGGCGACGGAACCGCACCGCCCGCACGCTTTTGCAGTCGCTTAAAAAGGAAGTTACGAATACCACCGGGACTTTCCGATGGTGGTGCGTTCGTCTCGGCCACCAACACATCGCCGTTGGGCAACACGTACAACCATCGCGGATGATTCAGCTGCGTGGCGAATGCAGCGACTTGCAATCCAGTGGCAGCCGTCGGTTGCTGCCCTGCGCCCCATCCACGCGCTGTGACAACGTTGATGAGAGGGATCAGGGACGTCTCGGGCCGTGGAAGCTCGGGTGAAGATCCGAAACCAGCGGCGATCGGCAGGTGGGCGCTTGATCCGCACGCAAGCACGAACGGAATCGCGCTGCAGGTGCGCAGGTGGCGCATTGAATTGGTGTTCATTGATTGAAGCTGACATGATGCGTGGCCTCATCGCATCCGCATCACGAGCATCGCTTCCCTCGCCCTTTCGAGTGACGCGTTACCCCGTATCGATGCCGAACACGCGACTCGCATCAACGTGATACGCAGCGATTTCGCGCTCAACATCCCGCTCGCTCCATCCCAGAAAAGTCGCTACCAGCGGTGCGATGCGACGTGATGCGGAGCGTCCGTTGTCTCGCGTCTCAAACGCGACATGTGTTCGTCGCATCAACACATCCGACAGCGTGCACGCGAGCTCACGCTCTATCGCGTACGGAATCTCGGCCAACAGATACGGCAAGTCGTCGACGAGGCGATGCTTCAGCGACGCATCTCGCTGCGCATAGCTCCACACACTCCGCCACCGACTGCCGTACGCATGCACGAGACGTTCGGCGACCGCCGCATCGTGCACCGTTTCGCGCGCGTCGTGCAACAAGCGATCGCGCGAATCGAAATCTCCACCCGGCAACGGCGCCGAAGTACTCTCGTGAGATGGTGTGGTGATCCTCGACAGCACGTCGGCGGACATCGCACGATACGTCGTGAGTTTGCCACCCGTGACACTGATCAATCCATCATCTCGACGCGTGATCGCATGCTCGCGAGACGCTGCGTTTGCACCGCCAACTCCGGCCCGAGCGACTGCCAACGGACGGATGCCGGCCCACGCGGCAACGACGTCGTCAAGGGTTAACTGCGCATTGGGAAACAGCGCGTTGGTCGTGCGGAGCAAGTACTGGACCTCGAACTGGGTGGCGCGAATTGCTTCCGGTCCGACGTGGGCAACGCGCTCGGTCGTCCCAATGATCGCGTGTGGTCCCGCGGGCAATGCAAAGGTCACGCGGCCATCGATGGGCGATATCATCGTCACGGCGTCGTTGTTACCGAGTCGATGGCGTGGAATCGCGATGTGCGCGCCGGCTGAACCGAGCACGGACTGCATAGTCGACGCACCAGTCAGCGATGCAGTTGCATCGCTCCACGGCCCTGTCGCGTTGATCACCACGCGTGCACGCACGTCGAAGTCCACATTGCCAACCACGTCGTGTACGCGCACGCCGAGCAGCCGCGTATCGCCGTTCGCGCGCAACCCGCCGGTGACCGTCACGTGATTGAGTACGACTGCCCCGGATTCGCGTGCGGCGAGTGCGTTGGCGAGCGTAAGGCGCGTGTCGTCAGTGGCGGCGTCCCAATAGCGCGCGCCACCGAGTAAGTCTTCACGCGAGAGCGCAGGTTCAGCCGTTTCGATTTCGCGCGCGGAAAGTGCGTGATGCCGCTGCGTGTTACGGAACATGCTGAGGGCATCGTACAGTGAGAGCCCCGCACGCAACTTCCAACGCGGCACGCGCGCACCGCGATATACGGGCCAGGTGAACGCCAACGGGCGCACCAAGTGTGGTGCGAGCGACAACAGGAATCGTCGCTCGCGACTGGACTCAAATACCAGCGCGAGATGACCGTGCTCGAGATAGCGCACGCCGCCGTGCACCAGACGCGATGACCGACTCGAGGTGCCACTCGCAAAATCGTCGCGTTCGAGCAACGCAACGCGCTGTTGAGCCAGAGCCGCTTCGCGAGCGATGCCAGCGCCTGTAATCCCGCCGCCGATCACCACAACATCGAACAGCTCGTTCGCTAGCGCGCCGATGGCGGCGGCGCGCGCTGCGCGTGCAGAGGGAGACGCACGTTCGTCGAGCATGCGACACTATTGGCACCATTTCGACTCGGCGCTAGAGGGCGCCGTGAGAAACTCGCGAGCCAGTACGACCGCTCGACCTGACGCGAGCGTTGTCGACGGTTACCTTCGAGCGATGCCCTCCTTCGGAAACGGTCGGCGCGTGGCCATCATCGCAGGCGTGCGGACGCCGTTTGCGCGGTCGGGCACGACGCTCAAGGATTACACAGCCATCGACTTGGGGAAGTTGGCGGTCGCTGAGTTAGTGCAACGCACAAACATCGACGGTGCGCTCGTCGATCTGTTGGTCTACGGGACGGTACTGCCGTCGGTCATGGCGCCAAACATTGCGCGGGAAGTGGCGTTGTTGCCGCACTTTCCGCGCACGTTGCAAGCGTTCACCGTGGGCCGCGCCTGCGCATCAGCGAACCAAGCCATCACCGATGCCGCCGATCAGATCGCCCTCGGTCACGCGGACATCGCGATTGCCGGAGGCGCTGAGTCGCTCACGCAAGTGCCGATTTTACACTCGCGCCGCATGAGCGATGTGCTGGTCGCGGCGTCGAAAGCGAAGTCGCTGTCGCAGCGACTCGCGGCGTTTGCGACGTTGCGTCCGCGCGACTTTGTACCGATCACTCCTGCAATTGCCGAACCGAGCACGGGCGAAACGATGGGACAGTCGGCCGACAAAATGGCCAAGATCAATGGTATTTCGCGTGAGTCGCAGGATCGCTTTGCATTGCGGTCACATCGACTCGCCGCGGTTGGTACGGCGGACGGTCGGCTGACGGCGGAGATCGCGCCCGTGCCGATTCCGCCTCAGTATGCCAGCATGATGTCGACGGACAACGGCATTCGGACCGATAGCACGTTTGAACAGCTGTCCGCGCTGAAGCCGGTGTTTGATCGACTGTACGGGACGGTGACGGCGGGCAACGCATCACCCCTGACCGATGGCGCATCGGCCGTGCTGCTTATGTCAGAAGATCGCGCACGTGCGCTTGGCTACACACCGATCGCGTGTATCAAATCGTACGCATACGCAGCGGTAGATCCCGGTGAGCAACTGCTGCAAGCACCCGTGCTTGCTGCACCGGTTGCGTTGCAGCGCGCGGGGCTCACGCTGCGGGATATGGATTTGGTCGACATGCACGAAGCGTTCGCCGCACAGGTGTTGAGCAATATTCAGGGACTCGCCTCTCCGGCCTGGGCTGCGCGCGCTGGATTTTCGCACGCGACCGGTGATATCGATGAATCACGCCTGAACGTGATGGGCGGTTCGTTGTCGATCGGACATCCGTTTGGCGCAACCGGCGGACGCATTGTCACGACCCTCGCCAACGAGTTATCGCGCCGCGGCGGACAGTTCGCCATGCTCACCGTTTGCGCCGCTGGCGGTATGGGACATGCGATGATTCTCGAGCGCGTATGACGGCGAGCACGCCTCCAGCGACGCGCGCGTCGATTGCCATCCTACTTTCCGACGCGGCGACGGGATTGTCGTTGCAGCTCGACGGTGACGTGGCCATTATCAGCTACGATTTGCCGGACGCACCCGTCAACACGATCAACACGCGCGTGGCTCCCGTGTTTGAGCGGATGTTTGCCGAGATCGAGTCGAATCAGGCGATCGCAGCGGCGATGATCGTAAGTGGAAAGGCCGACTCGTGGATCGCTGGCGCAGATATCGATGAGTTGCGTCAGATCACGACGGCTGCGCAGGGGGAGGCCATGTCTCGCGCGGGACAGGCGTTACTGACGCGTCTTGCGAATATGCGCAAACCCGTCGTTGCCGCTATTCACGGCGCGACGCTCGGCGGCGGACTTGAAGTGGCGTTGGCGTGCCGACACCGCATCGCGACCGATCACGCCAAGACAATACTGGCGCTTCCCGAAGTGCAGCTGGGATTGATTCCCGGTGCCGGTGGTACGCAGCGGTTGCCGCGCACCGTCGGGTTGCAGGCGGCGCTCGACATGATTGTGACTGGCAAGAACATTCGCGCAAAAAAGGCGCTGCAGATGGGATTGGTGCATGAGGTGGTGCATCCGTCGATTTTGATGAACATCGCACGTGTGCGCGCGCAGCAACTCGCGCGGGGTATTGTGCTCACGCTGCCCACCACGGCGCGCACCATAGGCGCACGATTGCTTGAAGACACGCCGATCGGCCGCCGCGTGATTTTTTCGCAGGCGCGCGCAACGGTGCTCAAGAAGACCAAAGGCCTGTACCCGGCGCCGTTAGCCGCTCTCGACGTGGTGCAACGCGGATATGCGGACGGATTTGAGGCCGGACTTGCAGAGGAGGCCACGCGTTTTGGCGAGCTCGCGATGTCCGCCGAATGCCGCCAACTCGTTTATCTCTTCTTCGCAACAACCGCACTGAAGAAAGACAGCGGCGTCGCATCCCACCTCGCTCCGCACGTGCAACACGTGCACAAAGTCGGCGTAATCGGCGCCGGGTTTATGGGTGGAGGCATCGCCAGCGTGGCAGTGCAAGCGGGCTCGCTGGTACGACTCAAGGATGCGTCGTTAGAGCGCGTGCTCACGGGATGGCGCGCGGTTCGCGATGTCGTGAGTGAACGCTTCACGCGCCGACAAATCTCGCGTATGGAACGCGACGATCTGATGCATCAAGTTGGCGTGACTACCGACTACTCGGGATTCGCAAACGCAGAACTGGTGATCGAAGCGGTGTTCGAAGATCTCGCGGTCAAACACCAAGTGCTGCGCGAAGTCGAAGCCGCGGCGCCAAACGCGATTTTTGCGTCGAACACGAGTACGATTCCCATTCGGGACATCGCGAGCGTGTCAGCGCACGCCGATCGTGTCGTGGGCATGCACTTTTTTTCGCCGGTCCACAAAATGCCGTTGCTGGAAGTCATTGTGACGTCAGCAACCAGCGCCGACACGACCGCAACCGTGGTGCAGTACGGACGCAAACTCGGCAAGACGGTGATCGTCGTGCGCGACGGGCCGGGATTTTACGTCAATCGTATACTGGCGCCGTACATCAACGAAGCGGGAAATCTGCTCGACGAAGGTGTTGATATCGCTGCGATCGACGCCGCGCTTGTAGCGTTTGGATTTCCGGTGGGCCCTATCACATTGCTCGACGAAGTCGGACTCGATATTGCCGCGAAATCGGGACCCATCATGGCGGCGGCTTTTGGTGCGCGCATGCAGCCGTCATCAGCGCTGCGACGCGTGATTGCAAGTGGTCGCGTGGGCCGCAAGGCGAAACGCGGCTTTTATCGCTACGACGAGAACGGCAAGCGGCAGGGTGTCGATCGCGAAGTGTATCCACTCACTATCGCTGGCACTACCCGCGTGCCGAGGGAGGCTGCGATGATTCAACAACGCACGGTGCTCCCGCTTTTAAATGAAGCGGTGCGCTGTCTCGACGAGGGCATAATTCGCTCCGAACGCGACGGCGACATCGGTGCCGTGTTTGGCATCGGATTTCCACCGTTTCGAGGTGGACCATTTCGATATCTTGACTCGATCGGCGCGGCGCAGGCCGTGGCGCAGCTGGAGGCCCTCGACGCACAGTTCCCAGGTCGATATACACCGGCAGAGCGGCTCCGCTGGGTCGCATCACACGGAAAACGCTTTCACGAGTAACGGAGAATTCATGAGTGACGTGCATCCGCGCATTGCCGAAATTATCACGTTGTTGATCGCCACCGAGCGTGAACTGATCGACGCCGTCCAATCGCTCACACCCGCGCAGCGCGACGCTCCCTCGGACAACGATCGGTGGACAATTGCGCAAATCGTCGAGCACATCGCGGTGGTCGAAGACGGTGTGGGTCGGCTGGTGTCAAACATGATCAAGAAAATTGCCGAGTCCGGCGTGCGCGAAACGCAAGAGACGCCGCTGCTGCCATCGATGGAGAAATTCAGCATCGATGTGCCACGCGTGCGGATTGCCGCTCCCGAGCGCGTGCAGCCGCGTGAATCGCTTCCCATCGCGGAGTCGTTCGCGCGACTTGCTGTTGCACGTGCTCGGATGATCGACGCGTTCGCGCGCGCGTCCGGGCTGGCGCTGGAAAGCGAGTCGGCGCCGCATCCGTTGGCGGGACCGCTCAATACGTACCAGTGGGGGCTGATGACTGGACTCCACACGCGCCGTCACATTCCCCAAATTCGCGAAATGGCTGCCCCACCAACGAGCGCTGCCTGAGCCGCGTTGACGAATACCGCACCTGCACCGGTCGCCCCCTATATTCTCGGGGACATTCGGGGTGCCGTCCCTTTTCGCCTTTCCTTCTCCGTCATGCTGCGTAAGTCGTTGCTCTTTCTGTCGCGCCAACAGCGCGTCTTCAACTTTATCAAGAACGTCGGATTCGCGCGCAAGATGGCGTCGCGCTTCGTCGCTGGCGAAACGATTGAGAGCGCGCTCGAGGCGGTCGCCGCACTCAACGCCAAAGGAATTTCGGCGTCGCTCGATCTGTTAGGCGAGAGTGTCGCGAATGAACGTGAGGCGCGCGACACGGGACGTCAGTATCTCGACATTCTCGACAAGATCGATCAACGCAAACTCAACGCCAACGTATCTGTCAAACTCACGGCGCTCGGGCAAGAC
>JANXUN010000005.1 GCA_025356185.1 Gemmatimonadaceae bacterium | reverse complement strand
CCACCTTCGGCGGCGACTTAGACCTTCAGTCGGCGTTCGAGCGCTGTGCGCAGCAGGCCAGGAACGTCTGTGCACAGCCCGTCGACTCCGATCGACACGAGCTCGAACGCATGCAGTGGGTCGTTGACGGTCCACGCGATGAGTCGAGCGCCACGCGCGTGAGCGTCGCGCACCAGTCGCTCGTCGATAAGCTCCGCGTGCTGCCATAGCGCATTGGCACGGGCATCGGTCACGCACGACGCGATCGTCACGGGATACGAGGCACTCAGCAGCCCAATTGATGTCGTTGGTCGCAGTTCACGTACTAACACGGCAATGCGATGATCGAACGAGTGCACCGCCGAACGAACTGACGAGTGGCGCCCGAGCACGGCGGCGACTGCCGCCTCGATATGAGGCGCTTTGACCTCGACGTAAACCGTCGCACGGGCGCCGATAAACGACAGCACGGCGTCGAGCGTCGGCACACGGTTACCGCCGGGTAGCTGCACAGTGCTCAGTTCAGCGAGGCTCATCTGGGCGATGGCTCGGGGGCCGTTCGGTTGCTCGATCGCCGGATCGTGGTGAACCACTACCTCGCCATCGCTCGTCGCGTGCACGTCCAGCTCAACGCCGTCCGCACCCTGCGCGAGAGCGATATCGAACGCCGCGAGGGTATTTTCCATGGCGTCGCGTGGCGCGCCTCGGTGGCCGATGATCTCGGGGAAGCCTTTCATCGACAGGATCTTAACAAATGTCTCCCCAGTTCGTCCAAATTTATGACTCGTATGAGCGACGCAGACCCACAGGATGATGCGGCGCTTGATCGGGCGCTGATCGAACGATGGAAAGCAGGGGATGAGCGAGCGGCATCGGCGATCGTGTCGAGGCATGCTCCCGCTCTCGCCCGCTTTGCTGTGCGACTCGGGATGAAAGAGGACGCGGAGGAGCTGGTGCAGGACACGTTCATTCGTGCGTTCGGTGCGCTCGAGTCATTTCGGTCCGATAGCTCGCTCCGCACGTGGCTGTTTACGATCGAACGACGGTTAGTGATCGATCGACGTCGTGCATCGGCGCGACGAGGGAAGGACGTCGAGATGGATGACGCGCACGCAGCGTCAGGATACGATGCGCTTGACGCGATGGTGGCCGACGAGACGTCTCGTCGGATGGCCGGTGCACTTGGCGCACTAACCAAAATGCAGCGCGAGGTGTTTACGCTGCGGGTACAGGAAGGTCGAAGCTACAAAGACATTGCAGAAGTGCTGGGTTCAACCGAAGGTGCAGCACGGGTGCATTACCACAACGCCATGCGCGCGGTGAAGGAGTTTCTCGATGACTGAGTGCGAAAACGCGGAGATCCGTGACCTGTTGCCCGACTTTGCCAACGGCCTGTTGCCATTGGTCGAAGCGGAGCGCGTGCGCACACACGTCTACGCGTGTTCGGCGTGCTCCGAGGAGCTCGAGATTCTCTACGCGATGCGCGCCATGCCGATCGCACGAGTGGTGGTGAACGAAGCCGCCATCGTTGCGAAACTGTCGCGGACGTCAGTCAAGCGCGCCCCTCGCAGCGGGGTGTGGCGTATGGCCGCTGCCATTGGGGTCATGGTGCTTGGCGGTTGGTCGGTGTTTTTGGTGCGTTCGGGTGGCTTAACATTCGCGATGAACAATCGCTCCGACTCGCTGGCACTTTCGGATACGCCGGCCAGCGCGGTGTCAAGCACGACGTTACCAACGCCATCGTCTGCCGCCAAAGTTGCGGCGCCTGGTCGAGTCGATGACAGTGCAACGCGGCTCGCATCGTCCAAGAACGCAGGCGTCGCCGTCTCGTATGGCGGCATGAGCGATCTGACCGACGAAGAGTTGCAGCGCGTGCTCGATCGACTTGATAAGTGGGATGGTGCCACGTCGACCGAAACGACGGGATCAGCCACACCGATCTTACCCGTGAAAACCGGTGGGCTCGAGCCATGACCAGCGTCATTTTTCGCTCGGTCGTGTTGTCCGCGATCGCTCTATCGACGTCGATTGCGCAGGGGCCGCCGCAAGCGCCGCCCCAGGGTACACCCCCAGGTTCAGCCGCCGCTGCTGAGCAGGGTCTCCCTGGAGCACCGCGCTTGAACGAGAAGCAGCGTGCGCTGGTTGAGCGCCGTTTGCAGGATCGGATCAATCAAGTCGTTCGGCAGCGATTGGCGCTCACTGACGATCAATTCAGCAAGTTGCGCGACGTCGCGTCACGTATCGAAGAAGATCGACGCGCGCTTCGCGTCGACGAAGCGACGGCCCGCTTTGCGATGCGTCAGGAGCTGTTGGCTGGCGATCGCGTGAACGAACAGCGGGTCGCAGAACTGCTTGATCGACTGCCGCGCCTTGAGCGTCGTCGCTTGGAGTTGATGGAATCCGAGCAGCGCGAACTGTCGAAATTTTTGAGCGCGTCGCAGCGCGCGCGCTATCTCGGGCTGCAGGACGAGCTCCGCCGGAGCATCCAAGAGCTGCAAAAGAACCGCGCTGGTGCACAGGGCCAAGACGCTCCTGCACCA
>JANXUN010000001.1 GCA_025356185.1 Gemmatimonadaceae bacterium | reverse complement strand
GCAATTGCGAAAGTCATCGTCACGCCATCGCCGGCCCGTGTCGTTGCTGGCGAAACGTTGCAACTCAAAGCACAGGCCGTCGACGCGAACGGTAAACCTGTCGATGGCGCACGCATTCGCTTTCAACAATCCGCCGCACCGTTCGAAGGCACTGTTGACAGCACCGGTCTCGTCACCGGCGGCGCGCCAAGCACTATTCCTGTTGTGGTGTCCGCGATTCTCCCCGGCGCAAAACCCATCATCGCGCAAATCGAAATCGCCGTACTGCCCGGACCCGCCGCGTCAATTGACGTCGCGCCAAAAACCGCGAAGCTGCTCGTGAAACAAACGATGTCGGCCAACGCGCTCGTCAAATCCAAAGCCGGCGACACACGCAACGACATCGTCACCTGGAACAGCTCGGCACCAACCGTCGCCACGGTCGACGCGACCGGCACCATCACCGCCGTTGGCGCCGGTCACGCAAACATCAACGCGAAAGTCGGCGCGATTACCAAGGCGCTCGCCATTGATGTCATCGCTACGCCAATCAAATCCATCACGCTCACCCCAAGCAAAACAACCGCGCGCACCGGCGACGTGATTCGTTTTAAAGCGCTGGCAATAGACGCTGCAGGCAACACCATCGCCGGTCTCACGCCAACGTTCAGCTTCTCCCCGGGCAAAGGTGAACTCGACGCCGACGGCGCATTTGTTGGATACGACGCGGGCACGTACACCATCACTGCGCTACTTGGCGCCAACGCCGCGCAAACTACCGTCACACTCGCAGCGCGCGACGTGCGGCGCCCCGCAACAATCGTCAGCTCAGTTGTACGCAGCGCATTTGCGACGTCCGAAGTGTGGGTGCACCCCAATGGAAAGGTCGCGTACTTAGGCACGATTCTCGGCGGTGATCGCGTGTACGTCATCAACGTCGCCGATCCGTCCAAACCGGTCATCGTCGATTCCGTTGTCGTGAACGCGCGCACCATCAACGACATCATGACCTCCGAAGACGGCAAAGTCATGGTGATCACGCGCGAAGGCGCAGACAATCGCAAAAACGGCATCGTGCTCGCCACGCTCGACGATCCGCTGCATCCAAAAGTTGTTGGTGAATTCACCGACGGCGTCACGGCAGGCGTACACTCCGCGTTCATCTATACGCAGCCCAAGTTTGGCCGTCATGTGTACCTCACCAACGATGGCACCGGTGCGCTGCACATTATCGACATCAACGATCCCGCGCACCCCAAACAAGTTGCCGTTTGGAAAACCGATCGCAGTGAAGCGGGACGCACGCTGCACGACATCGATGTGCGCGACGGCATGGTGTACGCCAGCTACTGGAACGATGGCTTGGTCATGCTCGACATCGGTGCGGGTGTGAAGGGCGGCTCGCCGTCCAATCCACAACTCGTTTCGCAATACAAGTACGACCTGAACGCGCTGTACAAACAGGTCGAAACGGTTGGCGGCGCGGGCTTCATTCGCGGCACGCACACCGCGTGGCGTCACAATCAGTATGTGTTTATCGCCGACGAAGTGTTCACCATGAAAGACATTCAGGCGCTCGAAGAAAAGCAGGCGAGCCGAGCATACGGTCGCTTGCAAGTGCTCGATGTCACCGATATTGAACACCCCAAATCGGTCGCGTGGTACGAACCCGAGTACGGTGGCGTGCACAATATCTGGATTGCCGGCGACACGCTGTACATGGGCGCGTACAACGCAGGCTTTCGCGCGTTTGATATTTCCGGTGAACTGCGCGGAGACTTGCGCGCGCAGCAACGCGAAATCGCCAACGTGAATCCCTCCGACCCCAAAGGCTTTATCCCAAACAACACGATGACATGGGGCGTGGTGGTGAAGGACGGCCTAGCCTATATCAACGATGTGAACACCGGACTGATTATCGTGCGCATCGAACCGCCCGTGAAACCCAAGGTGGTGCCTTAGTGATCCGTCGCGCGTTCGCGCTGCTGTCGCTGATCGTCAGTGCATCGGCCAGCGCTCAACCCATGCCGTCTCGCGATTATCTGGTTCTGGTTGCGAGCGAATCAGTCGATCGCGTCGCACTGATCCGTTTTGACGGACTCAGCGCAAAGATCGAGCGCGAAAAGTACGTCGGCTATTCACCCACCGAAGTCGCCGGTCCGCATGGACTCGCGGTGACCCCAGACGCGAAACACTACTACGTGTCGACGGCGCACGGCATGCCGTTCGGCCGGCTTATCAAGTACAACGCCGAGACCAACGTCAGCGAAGGCAACGTGATGCTGGGAAATTTCCCGGCAACCGCGCAAGTCTCACCCGATGGTTTTTACGTGTACGTCGTCAACTTCAACCTGCACGGTGAAATGGAGACGAGTAACGTCTCCGTCGTCGCTGCCGATGAAATGGTCGAGATCGCGCGCATCAACACCTGCACCATGCCGCACGGCTCGCGCATCAGCGCCGACGGCACCAAGCACTACTCGGCGTGCATGATGGACGAAGAGTTGGTCGAGATCGACACACGCATGCTCAACGTGTCGCGCCATTTCTTTCTCACGAAAGGCAAAGAAATGGGCATGACCGGTGCACCACCTGTGCGCGGCGCCGATGCGCACGCATCGCACGATATGGGTGGGCACGGCATGGAGCCACCTAAACCCGGCGATGTGTCGTGCTCACCAACCTGGGCGCAACCGTCGCGCGACAACACGCGTGTGTGGGTCGCGTGCAATAAATCCAGCGAAATTGTGGAGATCGACGCGAAGGCGTGGACGCTTACGCGACGCATTCCTGCTGGCCCCGGCGTTTACAATTTGGGACTCACGCACAGCGGCAAACAGCTCATCGCGACCAACAAGCGCGACGCATCAGTCTCAATATTCGACGCAGTAAGTGGCAAAGAACTCGCCCGCATTCCCACCACGCGCAAAGTCGTGCACGGCATTGCTGTGTCCGACGACGATCGCTACGCGTTCATCTCAGTCGACGGTGCCGGGTTCGGAGCCCACCCCTTCGACGGAGATGAACGCGTAGCGATCGTCGTCGGATACGGCGATGCCGTGTACGACTTTGCGTGTGGTGGGAATGCGCGCAAGTTCTTTGCCACTCATTGCATCGAATACCGATACGGATGCGTCGCGCTTGTTGGTCGCGATGAGCTGTTTGCCGCTGTGCGTGAGTCCCAAATTGTATACGCCAGGGCCGGCGGGAAGGC
>JANXUN010000632.1 GCA_025356185.1 Gemmatimonadaceae bacterium | reverse complement strand
CTGCTGAAAGCTTCGCGAGGCATGGCGTTTGAGCGATTGGTGCCGTCGATCACAACGTGGGCAACGTCACGCTCCTCGACAGGGTAGCGGATCGCTACAATGGGTGCACTGATCTGAGCTACGTCTCCGGTCTTCAATGATTGGTCTCTCGTCTCCAGTCTCTCGTCTGTCGTCTCCAGTCTCCTGCGGTTCGTCTCCCGTCTCCCGTCTCCCGTCTTCCTTCTCCCGTCTTGCTTTACTCTCTCCTGCAGCCGTTCGCGCGCGATTGGCGAATTCTCAACCTCATTAATTACATCACCTTTCGGTCGGCGGCCGCGTTCGTCACGGCGCTGCTGCTCTCGTTTGTGTTAGGTCCGCTCATCATTCGCCGATTGCGGGCGGTGGCGGCGTATCAGGGTGTGCGCGAGGGCACGCCAGAAACACACGCGAAGAAAGCAGGTACGCCAACCATGGGTGGATTAATCATCGTCGGCGCGTCCGTACTTCCCGCAATGCTCTGGGCGCGACTCGACAACCGTTATGTGTGGCTCGCGGTGCTCACCATGGTGTGGATGGGCGCGATTGGCTTTCTCGACGACTATCTCAAGCTGCAGCAAAAGCGCAAAGGCGAGAAGAACGAAGGGCTCGTGGAGCGCTATAAACTTGCGGGGCAGGTGACGTGCGGTGTCGGACTGGGATTGTGGCTGTGGCTCTCACCGTTGTCCTCGCTGCCAGGTGCATCGACGACAGTTCCGTTTTTCAAGTATCTGCTCATCGTGCCCGCGTCAGGTGCACTCGCGTGGTTGTACGTCGTGTGGGTGACGTTCATTCTCACTGGCTTCAGCAACGCCGTGAATCTCACGGATGGACTCGATGGATTGGCGTCGGGGCTGATGGCGATCGCCGTGCTTACGTTAGGACTCTTTGCGTACGTCGCTGGTCGAATCGACACCAGTGCGTATTTGCAAATTTCCTATCTGCGCGGTGCTGGTGAACTCACGGTGTTTTGCGGTGCCGTCGTCGGCGCATGCATCGGGTTTTTGTGGTACAATGCGCACCCTGCACAAGTCATCATGGGCGATACCGGCTCGATGGCGTTAGGCGGCGCGCTTGGGAGCATTGCGATCTTGCTCAAAAGCGAATTTCTGTTGCTGATCGTTGGTGCCGTCTTCGTTGCCGAAACCACGTCGGTCATCTTGCAGCGCTATGTGTTCAAGTATCGGCGTCGGAGATATGGGGTTGAGTTTGCACAAAAGCATCGCGTTTTTTTGCGAGCGCCGCTGCACCATCATTTTGAAATGTTAGGCTGGCCGGAGACGCAAGTCGTCGTGCGTTTTTGGATCGTTGGCGTGTTGTGCGCGATTCTCGCGCTTAGTACTCTCAAGCTGCGATAATAGGACATGGGCGAAACGCGGTTGCCGCAAGACCTGGCGTCGTTGGTTGCGCGCCGTCTTGCCGAACGTCACGGAGAGTTTGCGGTTGTGGGGCTCGCCCGTAGTGGCGCGGCGGCGGCACACATGCTGCGCGCGGCAGGGTACGCCGTGTATGTGTCTGATGCGTCGCGCGATCCCGACATTCGTGCCGCTGCCGCACAGCTCGAGCTCGAGGGCGCGAGTGTGCAGGTCGGCGGCCATGACCTCGCACGACTCGCACATGCCGCCGTGGTGGTCGTCAGTCCCGGCATTCCACCCAACGCGCCACCGATTGCTGCCGCGCGCGAAGCAGGCGTACCAATTGTCAGCGAAGTGGAGGTCGCACTGCGGTTGCAGCCCGGACTGCGATACATCGCGACAACCGGCACCAACGGCAAGACAACCACCACCGCGATCATTGGACATTTGCTGCGTGCCATAGGGCATGATGCGGTCGACGTTGGCAACATCGGCATGCCGATCTCTGATGTCGCTATGCGAAAAATCCCTCCCGCGTGGGCGTCGCTCGAACTCTCGTCGTTTCAATTGCACGACACGCCTGGGCTGTTGCCGGATGTCGGTGTGCTGACAACGCTCAGTGCCGATCATCTCGATCGCTATGCGAGCGTCGCCGAATACTATGCAGACAAAGCGAAGTTGTTCGCGAACGCGTCGATGTCGTCGCAATGGGTTGTGACTGCCGACAACACTGATGTCGACGCGATGATGCACGGAGTATTCGGTCGCATCGCGCGATTCTCGACATTGCGCAACGATGTGGAAGGATACTTTGATCGTGCTGCGGAGACGCTCGTTGTTCACGGCGAACCACTCATGGCACGCGCGCAGTTCGCGCTCGTCGGCGATCACAACGTCGCTAATGCGCTCGCCGCGCTCCTTGCAGTTATGGCGGCGGATCCCGCGAACGCCACGCCGCATGCGCGCATCGCGTTGGCCGAAGCGCTCGCGGAATTTCGCGCGTTGCCCCATCGACTTGAGCCGGTCGCCGATCGCAATGGCGTGTTGTGGTTAAACGATTCAAAAGCGACCAACGTCGCGTCCACGCAAGTCGCATTGGCCAGCATGACCCGGCCAACGATTGTGTTGTTGGGCGGACGACACAAAGGTGAACCGTACACCGCGCTCGTGCCTGAATTGGCACGTCACGCAAAGGCGGTGTTGGCGTACGGCGAGGCCGGTGCGCAAATCGTTTCTGACTTGCGTGCACCGTTGGAAGAGCGCGTCGCTGTTGAACACGTCGCAAACGCCACATTCGCAAACGTAATGGCGCGCGCGGCCACGCTAGCGAGCGCC
>JANXUN010000536.1 GCA_025356185.1 Gemmatimonadaceae bacterium | reverse complement strand
TACCGGCCGCGGGAGCGCCAGCCGTCGCCGGGCCCCGGGTAACGGCCCGCGACACGGTGGTCCGCGGCGGCTTTCAGCTGCCGCTGGAGCGCGGCCGGTACATCTCCACGCGCACCCTTGGCGATATCGAGACGAGCACGGAGCAACAGCCCGTCGCTCGCGACGTAGTACAGCGATTGCCCGTCACGCGCCCAGACTGGCTGCTCGCCGACGCTCTCGGAGATCCGGTACGCCTGTTGGCCGTCGGGGAACGCGCGCACATACACCACAGACCCTTCGCCCGCCTCCTTCGAGCTGTATGCCACCCACTGCCCGTTGGGGGAGAAGCGCGCCTCTTGCTCTTTGGCGGGTGTCGCCGCGAATGGACGTGAGGCGGTGTCTCCCGTCATGCGCCGGTACCGAAGATCCGCCCCCTTGCCGGTGCCGACGCGGTACAGCAGGTACTGACCGTCCGGCGAGACCACCCCTTCCCAGAGGGAGTTCTGCGCGTCACGGTGCAGCACCGCCGGCACCCCGCTGTCGTTGGCGGCCTGCAGTACCAGCACGCCGCGCTCGGTGCCGGATTGTGCGCGCAACAGCAGGGCGCCATTTACCATCCATTCCGGGCGCGAATACACGGTTTCACTGGCTGGACCGAATGCGTTGCGCGTCAACGAGCGCGCCTCGATGTCGTACGTTCTGACATCTGACACCGCGTTGGAGGCCATGACGATCCGCTTGCCATCGGGCGATACCCGCGGTTCCGACGCCGCGTTCAATCCGCCGCGCAACGTCTCGACGTCGTCGCCTGGGCCAACCAGGGTCAGGGCGTTCGTCTGCTCGCCCAGGAAATACGCGAGGGATCCGTCGGCCGCGAGTGCGGCTATGGGAATACCACTCACGCGCGCTACACTGTTGATTAGCTGACGAATTTCGCCATGCACCGTCCGGCGCGTCGCATCGTAGGCCACGCTATTGATGGCGCCGCTGGGGTCGCTGTAGATCAAGAGCGTGTCACGCACCCCCAAGGCGATTGCGCCCTCGACGCCAATGGGCGCGAAGGACTTTTCCGGGAGCGAGTACGCCATGATTCGCGCCGTCGCGGCGGTGCCTCCCCAATCGGTGAACAACAGCGTGCCACCGTCGGCGAGCACGCGTAGCGACCTGAAATTTCGTCCAGTCTCCACGAGCGTGCCGAGCGATTGCGCGACGCCACCGTTCTCCGGGATCACGTGGATCGATCGTTCGGCCGGAATGTAGATGTGCCCATCGATGGACCACGCGCCGCCGCTCCACGGGCCGCCGTAGTCTGCCAAGACGATGGCGTTGCCACCGATGGCAGGAATCTTCTTGAGTTTCCCGTTGCCGACAAACGCAATCCAGGCGCCATCCGGCGAGAAGAACAGGACGTTCACGCCTTCGGTACCGTCGAGGCGCTGCGCTCGGACATCGTCGAACGCGCGCACGTAGACACGGGCGACGCCGGCGCTGTCCCGCGCGATGAAGGCGACGCGGCGCGCAGCCGATGAGATGTCCATCGAAAAAACGTTGCCGCCGATGCTGGCGCCGCTGGGCTGCTCAATGGTGAATCGCAGCGGCAACGCAGCGGCGGCGCTGTCGCCGCGCGTGGCGCGCCACCAGGCGAACCATCCGAGTCCGCCAACGAGTGCGAGAAGCGCCGTGCCGGCGAGAAACCCGCCTGACGTGCGCGCGCTCGCCGCGGTAGCGCCCGTGCGCACGACGGAGGGTTGCCCTTCGCGCCCGAGCGCCTCGATGAACTCTTTGGCGCTCTCGAAGCGATCGGCCGGCAGCTTCTCGAGCGCGCGCATCACCGCCTGCTCGACACCCGCGGGAACGGCCTTGCGTTGCACGCTGATGCTGCGCGGATCCTCGGTGAGCACACGCGCCACGATCGCTTGCACGCTGGGGCCCGTAAACGGCGCTTCACCCACGAGCATTTCGTACGTCACCGCGCCGAGTGCGTAGAGATCGCTGCGCGCATCGATGGTGCGTTCGCCCATCGCTTGTTCGGGACTCATGTACTGCGGTGTACCGAGACTCAGGCCTGTTTGCGTCATGCGTTGGCCACCGGCGGATTGCACCGCGAGCGCGATGCCGAAGTCTGCCACGAGCGCC
>JANXUN010000452.1 GCA_025356185.1 Gemmatimonadaceae bacterium | reverse complement strand
GGCGAGCGGTCGCGGGTTTTCCGTCAACACGCGGGCGATCACGGCCTGCGGCGTGGCACCCGCAAACGGAGGTTCGCCAGAAAGCATTTGATACACGATGCAGCCGAGCGCATACACATCGGTGCGTGCATCGACATCGATGCCGCCCATCGCCTGCTCGGGGCTCATGTAGCCCGGCGTGCCGATCCCCATCCCGGTCATCGTGAGCGCCGGCGTGTCCCCGCCGGAGGTCACCGCCCGCGCGATGCCGAAGTCCGCAACGAGCGCGTGACGCTCGGCGAGCAGAATGTTGTCCGGCTTGACGTCTCGATGTATGACGCCATGGCGATGCGCGTAGTCGAGGGCATCAGCAACTTCGCGGGCGATTGTGATCGCGTCGCCGAGCGGCAACTGTCGCTCGCGGTCAAGTCGCGACCGGAGTGTTTGCCCATCAATGAACGGCATCGTGAACCAGAGACGACCGCCCGTTTCCCCGGAGTCGAAAACACCAAGGATATGTGGATGCTGCAGTCGTGCGACGAGTTTGATTTCCCGTTCGAAGCGATCGCGTCCCACCGACTGCGCGACTTCGTCGTGCATGACCTTAAAAGCGACGTCGCGGTCGTGACGCAGGTCGCGCGCAAGATAGACAACGGCGAATCCTCCGCGTCCCAACTCGCGGACAAAATCGTAACGGTCGATCAGGGCTGCTTTAAGCGCCTCCAGATCGGACATGCAAATCCTGGTGCCAGGGGAGCGCGCGCCTGCGCGAGGCGAACGAGGGTGGCTTGGGACATAAAAGCAACGACGACCGAATATGGCACTGGGCGAGGTGCTTCGACATAGCGCGTCGAAGACTACCGAGAGCCGACGCAGATGATGAAAGTAGCCAAGTCGGCAGAATTATCGAAGCGTTCGTCCGCGAGAATCTTGTTCCGTTGCAGCATGCGTCGCTTGCGATCACGTCGAGGCGCCTCTGAGTAGTGGCCACCTCGCGCCGCGGTACGGAGCAGCCTTAGCGCGTTTTTAACAAACGGCAGTGAGCAACGTCATTACTCTTTGGATTACGCGGACGTTGCCGCGACAGCGCTCGCTACGCATCGCGCTCAATTTGTCACGACGTGAGACCCCTTGATTTTGACCGCTCCATGCATGCGAAGCAGATTGGCAACAAGGCGTCCGATCTGGATTGCCAGTGCGATCGCTGTCGTCGTCGGCGGCTACGTCGACCTTTGGTATGGTGGGACACGTGATGCTGCGTGGTTGCTCACGCTGGGCTATTTGGTCGCGGTGCCATTGGCGTTGTGTGCCGTCACGTCTGATGCCAACGACGCTTCTCGGAACGAGGAACCGGTCCCTTATTGGTTAGGGGCAGTGGTTTCGCTGACCGTCGTAGTGATGTACGCCGCGACTCTGGCTCCTACGACCGGACTGTGGGATGCCAGCGAATACATCGCCGTGGCGCGCGTGCTCGGCATTCCGCATGCCCCCGGCAATCCACTTTTTGTGCTGATCGCGCACGCGTTCGGCAGCTTACCGCTGCCCATGTCGTATGCGGCACGCATCAACCTCCTGTCCGCAACGGCGAGCGCGCTGGCAGCGGGGCTGTGGGCGATGAGCGTGCATCGCTTGTTGCGAAGATGGTCGCTCCCCGCGCACGCCCGCGCGTTGGTATCGATGCTGACGGCACTGCTTGGTGCGACCACATTCACCATTTGGAATCAGAGCGTCATCAGCGAAAAAGTATACGGGGTGGGGCTGTTCGGCATCGCGCTGGCGTCGTGGCTGGCATTGCGCTGGATCGACGCGCCAGTTGCGTCGAGACGTAGCGACACGCTGTTTGTACTGGCCTTTTATGCGTGCGCATTGGGCTTTGCCAATCACACGGCTGGCCTTCTACCCGTGCCCGCGCTGATTGTGGTCCTGGTTTTGCGCCGACCTGCAACGTTGCAGCGACGACGCGCACTGCTGACGGCCACGGTGGCGCTGGCGGTTGGATTCAGCCCGTTTCTGTTTGAACCGATTCGCGCGGCGCAGCGACCGCTGATCAACGAAGGCAGCCCGACGGCATGCGTCAATGGCCCGCAACTCTCGTGCATTTTCAGTGCAGAGACGTGGGATCGTGTGCGCGGAACGATTGAGCGCGATCAGTACGGCGGACACCCGATCATGACGCGTGCTTCGCCGTGGACGGCGCAATATTCACTCTGGTGGAGCTATTTCCGCTGGCAATGGTGGCGCGATGGTCTCATGCGGCACACCCAGTGGCAGTCGGCGGTGGCTGTGCTGTTCGCGCTGCTCATCGCGGTCGGTGCAATCGCACACTGGCGACGCGATCGCGCATCGTTTGCCTACATCGGTCCGCTTATCGTCACGCTGACACCTGGATTGATTTACTATCTCAATCTCAAGTACGGTCCGACGCAGCAGCCTGAGCTTGGCGCGTCAGTGCTTCGCGAGGGCGCGGATCGTGATTACTTCTTTGTCTGGAGCTTTTCGTCACTGACATTGTGGATTGGCCTCGGAGTCGCGACGACGTGGTCATGGTGCGCCTCACAGATCGAGCGGCTGGTTGGGGACGCAGGAGATAGCATTGAGGGATGGCGCGCGCAGCGCGCGTGGCTCGCGACCGCGCCACTGTTGCTGCTGACGCTACTTCCCGCCGTGGGCAATTACCGGCAGGCATCGCGCCGCGGACAGACGCTCGCGCGCGAGTGGGCGGCCGATGTGCTGCTGTCGCTGGAGCCGTATGCCGTGCTGATTACCAACGGCGACAACGATACATTTCCATTGTGGTACGCGCAGTTAGTGGAAGGTATGCGGCAAGATGTCACGGTGGTGCTTGCACCGTATCTCAATGCCGGCTGGTACGTGCGCCAGTTGCAACAGACGCCCGTGCATCCGTATCTCGGCGATGGAATTGTCGCGTACGGTGCGCTGGGCGGTCGGCAACCGATGGCGCGATTGTGGTCACTGTCTGACGCGCAGTTGGCGGCAATCCCGCAAGAGATCGATCCTGGATCGTTGCGTCAGTTTAACAGTGGCACTCTGCATTCGACGCTTCCACCGGGGGGCCTGCGACGTGACCAGTTCCTCGTGTTGCAATTGATTCACGACGCGTTCCCAACGCGGCCGATTTACTTCTCGGTCGGCAACTACGCGCAAACAATCGGTTTGGGTGACCTGGTGGTGACGCAGGGAATGCTCCACCGGCTGCTCCCGCAGCCCGCGCGCGACGACGCGCGTTTCCTGGCGTATCCCGGCGGCTACCTCGACGTGGAGCGTTCACGGGATCTGTGGCTGCACTATCGCGGCGAGTACACGTTGTACGACGAAGCGACGCTCGTCGACGCGATTCCGAGCGACATTCCCACGGTGTACGATGTGACGTTGCAGTTGCTCGCGTGGGGACTTTCGCAGCGCGGAGATTCGACGATGGCGCAGCGGCTTTTGAGGGAGCATCGCGCGCTGCTCAGCACGCTCTCGCGTTTGCCGTCTCCAGCGCTGCATGCAGCTAACTAACTGATGCGATAGGTCAGACGCCGCAGGAAAAGTGCGGCCAGGGCGTAAAGTTACATGGAGTTCTCACGTTTTCGCGCGTAGCAGCCTACGTGATGCAACGTGCGAACGCGAAAGGAATGAATCTGTAAATCGAGACGCGGATCGCCGTCGCACTGGGAGTGAACGATGCGCGCGTTGAGTAGGCTCCCGGGCAATGCCTGCGTCCGTCCGCCGGTTAAGCGTAGACAGTCGCGAAGCTCGATCAAGATCATACACAAATTTTAGCGGTAATTCAGTTTGCTTGCCAACTTCGTGA
>JANXUN010000461.1 GCA_025356185.1 Gemmatimonadaceae bacterium | reverse complement strand
TGGTTGGTCGGTTCGTCAAGCAGCAGCAAGTCGGCAGGAGCAATGAGCTGTGCAGCAAGTCCAACGCGTCCGCGCTCGCCGCCCGAGAGTGTTGACACGAGTCGTGTTTTCGACTCTTCAGCGTCGAACCCCAATCCCTGCAGCACCGCATCTACGCGGGCGTGATAGATGTAACCGCCAAGATTGGCGAAACGCTCTTGGGATTGTCCGAAGCGTTCGAGGAATTCGTCGGTAACGCGCTCGCCGAGTTCACCGAGCTCGATCGCTTGCTCATTGATGCGTTTTTCGAGTGCGATCACCTCTCGCCATGCCGCCGCACCGGCCTCCCACACGGTGGTTGCGCCTTCAAATGCGCGATGCTGGTCCAACAGTGCGTGCCGAAGTCCCGGTTTGCGCGCAACACTGCCAACGGTGGGCTCAAGCTCACCGATGATGAGATTGAAAATCGACGATTTACCGGCGCCGTTGCGCCCGATAATCCCCCATCGCTCGCCATCGGCGACGGTGAAGGAAATGTCTTTGAAGAGTTCAGTGGCGCCGAAGGAGACGCCGATATTGGACAGCGAAAGCAGGGTCACGAAGGGGCAGGGAGCGCGAGCGGAAACCGGTGCGGAGCATGATGCACTGAAGGAAAGGTATCCGCTTCGACACGCCACAACCATGATCGCGGACGCGCACCAGCGTCACTGATTCAACGTCATCATCTCACGGTAGTGATAGACGTCCGAACTTGCCGGCGTGTGCAATGCGGTCGCTACCATCGCCCGCGCAATCTGCATCGTCGTGATTGAGCGGAAATTTGACGGCGTGATCCACGAGAACAGCGGCAACAGTTTCTCAAGTAACCACGGCGTGTGTTGCGAACCAATAATCATTGCCGGGCGGAAGATGCTGACAACCGTGGGCCCGTTCGCTTTCACAGCTTCTTCCGCCTCTCCCTTCACGCGCGCATAACGCGGCATGCCCGCTGCTCCGGATCCGGTCGTCGCCGCGTTTGGGTCGGCTCCCACGGCCGACATGAACACCAAATGCTGCACGCGACCCGACGCTTTGAGTCCGCGCGCGAACGCCGCATTAAGACCGACATCCACATCGCGATGAACTTCGATCGGGATTTTTGCAGTACCGGCACCTATGCCTAAAACACTCATCCCGACGACGTCGCCTTTCAGCGATTGAATCACCGTCAGCGTCGCGGACTCCAAGCCAGCAGCATCCATTTGCTCGACAATAAACGGCTCGCGAAGCTCGACGCCTGCTTCACGCGCTTCTCTGACTTGATCGGGCTGTGATCGCCGGACCAACGTCACGATGATTCCAAAAGCACCACAGCGAATCAATTCCTTGATCAGTGCGCTACCAACCGACCCCGATGCGCCGAGTACCACTGCTGCACGCGTGCTGGACATAGAGTGCGATTCCTCCAATGCGAAACGATGCGTAGGGCGTAGCGACGCCTTTGCGAGTGAGTAAACAAGTTGGCGACTCGTGCGGGGCTGCGTAACGTTCGGCATAGTGCTGGTCGGGCGTCGGGAACGACACCTCGTCACAGGTTGAATAATACTTAGGTATTTACAAAAGTATTAATCCACTGTAGAATCCCGGTGTCGGTGCAGATCACCCGGGCAGGGAGTTGTCGGACATGATGCAATCCACAGCGGCGGACAGGGCCTTTCACGCCTTGTCCAACCCGACTCGGCGGAAAGTGTTGGAACAGCTGTCGGTCGGACCAGCTACCGTCAGCGAACTGGCGGCGCCGTTCGACATGCAGCTTCCGTCGTTCGTGCAGCACCTGTCGGTACTCGAGCGCAGCAAACTGGTGAAGTCGAAAAAGCGCGGCCGAGTGCGCACGTATGAACTCGCGCCAGAACGGTTCAAAGTCGTTGAAGACTGGCTCACCGCACGTCGTCAATTGTGGGAATCGCGACTAGATCGCTTCGACCTCTACGTCAAACAACTCAAAGAGAAGGAGTCAGAATTATGAGCACGTCGATCACGTTGAATCCGAAACTTGATTTCGCAATTGAACGGTTTGTGGACGCTCCGACGCGGGTCGTGTGGGAAGCGTTGACGAAACCCGAGCATATCAAGGAGTGGTACATGCCCAAGGTGTGGGGGCGTGTAGCGCGCGCCGAACTGGATTTGCGACCGGGCGGCATCATCAGTATCGACATTGCCGTGGGAGACGGTCCCGAGATTCCCAACGTCGGCTGCGTTTTAGAAGTCGTTCCGATGCAGCGACTTATCTGGACTTCGATGTTGTTCCCTGATTACCGCCCGGCGGTCTTTGACGATATTCCGATCACCGCCATCATGACGATGAAGGCCGAGGGCACCGGCACGCGCTACGTATTCACGGCGCTGCACCGGAGTGAAGAAGATCTAAAGACGAACAACGAATCGGGCTTTTACCAAGGCACCGAGATCGCGGTCGATCAGTTCGTGGCGCATGTGCTCGCGATGAAGTAATACTTGGTATGATGCATCTCAAAACGCTGCGCGC
>JANXUN010000405.1 GCA_025356185.1 Gemmatimonadaceae bacterium | reverse complement strand
GATTCACGGCAGGGAGGGGGAGGGAGACGGAAGAAGAGAAAAGCGCGCGCGGCCACTGTGGCATGCGCTGGTATGCGCTGGTATGCGCTCCGGAACAGGCGATGTCAATGTACGGCGCGCGCGGATGGATCGCTGTAACCGAAAACGTGGTGAGCAAGATCGGTTTTGGCGCTTCACGCCGTGTGCACGTCTGACGACATTTCTGGTATGTCTATTCCTGTCACACTGATCGCTGGCGACGGCATTGGTCCGAGCATCGCCGAAGCGACTGTCCGTATTTTGGCCGCCGCTGGCGCCGATATTGAGTGGGATCGTCAGGTCGCCGGCATGGCCGGTGTCGCCCGATGGAATGATCCCATTCCCGATGCCACGCTTGACTCGATCAAACGCACGCGCCTCGCGCTGAAAGGTCCGTTGGAAACACCGGTGGGCGATGGATTTCGTTCCATCAACGTGGCATTGCGGAAGACGTTCGATTTGTACGCGAACGTGCGTCCTGCGCACACGATCATTCCGGGTCGCTTTAAGGACATCGACATCGTGCTCGTGCGCGAAAACACCGAAGGTTTGTACATCGGCGTCGAACACTACGTGAAGATTGGCGATGATCCGAAGGCGGCGGCCGAGTCGGTCGCGATTATCACGCGCGTGGGTTCGGAGCGCATCGTTCGATATGCGTTCGAGTACGCAATGAAAAACAATCGCAAGAAAGTCACGTTGGTGCACAAAGCGAATATCCTGAAGTTTTCGCAGGGATTGTTTCTTGATGTCGGTCGCATGGTGGCGCGCGAATACGAAGGGCGCATTCAGTTTGAGGAGCGCATTATCGATGCGATGGCGATGCATTTAGTGATGCGCCCTGAAGTGTTTGACGTCATCGTGACGACAAATTTGTTTGGCGACATTTTGTCGGACGAAATTTCGGGGCTCGTTGGTGGACTCGGACTCGCTCCGGGCGCAAACATCGGCACGACAGCCGCGATTTTTGAAGCGGTGCACGGCACGGCACCGGATATCGCGGGCAAGAACATCGCGAACCCGGGTGCCCTTGTGCTGGCCGCGTGCATGATGCTCGATCACATCAACGACGGAGATCGCGCGACGCGCATTCGGCACGCGTTTGAGAGCACGCTGCGTGAGGGCGTGGTACTGACGCGGGATCTTGGTGGGACGGCCTCGACGGATGAATTCACCAACGCGGTGATCGCACGCCTCGGATGACACGCGTCGCGGGCGCGACGCCTATTCGCGTTCTGCACATCACGGATATTCACTGCGGAACGCCGTTTGTCGCCGAACACGTGGCAGCGGCGGAGTTGTTGGCGACGACGATGTCGCCAAACGCGATCGTGATTTCCGGTGACATGGCGCAACGTGCGCGCGTGAGTGAATTTGAGCGCGCGGTGGTCGTACTCGATCGGTTCCGCGCGATCGCGCCGACGCTCGTGGTGCCCGGTAATCACGATACGGCGTGGTGGCACGCGCCGTTTGGATTGGGTGACGCGGCGCGCTTGCACGAACGCTATCGCGCGTACGTGTGCAACGAATTGGATCCAACGTTGCGGGTGCCCGGTGTGTCGGTCGTCGGCGTGAACTCAGCCGCTGGCATGTTGCCGCAAGCGCTCACGTGGTATCCGCGCGACTGGCGCGTGAAGGGTGGGCTGACTGACGCGCAGCTGGCTGATGCGCGTGTGAGACTCGCCGCGAGCCCGGCCGGCGACGTGCGAATTCTCGTTGTGCATCACAACGTCGTGCGCGGACAGATATCGCAGCGCTGGGGGTTGGCCCGGCCCGAGCAGACGCTTGATGCGATCGCAGCGGCGTCACCGCATGTGGTGTGTACGGGGCACGATCACCAAGAGCGTGTGGAGGTTGTCTCGCGTGCGAGCGGTCGGTTTATCGCGGCGTGCGCGGGGACGTTGTCGAATCGCATGCGCCGACATCGACCGACATCGCTGAATGTGATCGAGAGCGACGGTTTGTCGGTGCGCGTGACCGCGTGGACGTATCGCGACGGTGCGTTTGAGGCGGGGCCGATGCACGCCGAGATTCCGCTCTAGGGGCGGGCTCCCTAACTGACTTCCACGGATAGGAACGGATCTTGAACGGATAAGAACGGATTTGATTGTAGCGGGCGAGTAGAGCAGTGCGAGATCCCCTAATTTCTTGTTGTTTGATCCGTTTTCATCCGCTCGGATCCGTTCCTATCCGTGGTAGTCGGTATACGCGCTCACGAACTCGCACGGCGTTCGCACGCCACTACGCTTCCTCGTAAATTCCCGCATGACTTCCGCCGTCGCCTACAAACCACGCACCCTGCAACTGCTGTTGGCGTGGTGCGCGATCGCTGTCATGATTGCGGAGTTTGTGCTCATCCCGATGCGATCACGCGTGTGGTTTCCCACGTGGCCGGGAACGATCAACACGTTCGCATGGTGGGCGAGTGGTTCGGTGATCGTGTGGGTGTTGATTCCCACGCTGATCATGCGCCGCGATGGACCGCTGCCGTTTTCGGTTGCTCCGCCGCGCGATGCGCGCGGGATGACTCTATACGGTGCGCTCATCGCGCTCATGATTCCGGCACTGCTGCTCGCAAGTCGGCGTGCAGACTTCCTGGTGACGTATCCGTTGCTCCAACTCGCGCCCGGAACCGCCTACACGTACTCGGTGCTTGCCAGCTATTGGTTGTGCTACGCGACTATTCTCTTCAGTACCGAATTCTTTTTTCGTGGTGTACTACTTTTCGGATTGGAGTCGCGGTTGCAGGGACTTGCCGTTGGCGTAAGTGTGTTGCCGTACTGCCTGATTCATGCTCACAAACCGATGCCGGAAGCGTTTGGGTCAATCGTCGCCGGGTATGTCTTGGGGACGCTCGCACTCAAAACGCGTAGTATCGGCGGCGGTGTACTGGTGCACTGCGCAGTGGCGATCGGGATGGATACGCTCGCGCTTATTGGCCGCGGAGCGTGGCCAATGCACTGAAATGCGGCTGGTCGACCGAATTCGTCGCGGTGTGCGCTTGATCGCGCGTCAGCTCACACACATTCTTCAGCGAATGCAAACGCGTATGCGAGTTCCTGACACCAAACAATCGCAGTTGGGATTCGACTTCGGGTCGCCCAACGCCGTTGAATCGTCGTCGGACGCATGGGCGTTCGACGCGAGCGGTGCATCGTTGCCGCCGCTTCAGCGACACGGGATTGCGTCTCCTGCCGTGGTTCCGCCGTCGTACGCGCCGCGTCCAGCGACCGATGTGCGCGACAAGCCTTCCCGCGGGCGCACGGCCACGCGCGCGCGCACCGCCGTGCTGTTCTCCCGATTGCAAGACCTCGGCCTTCGTGGCGTCGATGTGCTGGTGCTCATGCGCACGCGCACCGTGATGGTATCGCTGAGCGGTCGCACCTTGCGTGTGAACGAAGGCTATGCCGATGCACCGGAACGGGTGCTGCGCGCCATCGTCACGTTCGCTACTGCCCGAACGAAAGCGAATCGCAACGCTGCGCGTGATGAGATTCTCGCGTTCGAAACGGATCGCGCGCCGGCGCCGCGTCGAGTCGAGATCGCGCGACCTGGTGATCTGGCGCTCATTTCCCAGCTTGCGCACGCGCATTCAGCGTTGAACGGTCAACATTTCGCGGGCGCGTTAACCTCCGTCGCGATTCGTTTGTCTGGGCGCATGGCCACGCGGCTTGCGCACTATGATCCCGGCTCAAAGCACGTCGCGTCCGAGATCGTGATGTCTCGCAAGCACGTCGTGAAGCACGGCTGGAAAGAAGCAATGCATACGCTGTTGCACGAGAT
>JANXUN010000395.1 GCA_025356185.1 Gemmatimonadaceae bacterium | reverse complement strand
TGTGCCTCGAGATCGCGTCCGCGCTCGCATACGCGTACGGCCGTGGCATAGTGCACCGCGACATTAAGCCGGAAAACGTCTTGCTGAGCGACGGCGTCGCGATGGTGACCGATTTTGGCGTCGCGATGGCTGTTGACAGTGCGATCGCCGAGGGGACGAAGGGCGGTCGGCGGTTAACGGGTGCCGGAGTGTCGCTGGGCACCCCCGCGTATAGCCCGCCCGAGCAGATCGAATCTGCGGGAACGGTCGATCACCGCGCCGACGTGTACGCGTTTGGCTGCATGTCGTACGAACTGCTCAGCGGGGCGCCGCCGTTTTCGGGGATGAATTTGCGCGAGACGCTCATCGCGCAGGTGCGATCCATTCCGGAGCCGATTGAGCCAAAGCGCAAAGGCATGCCGCCCGCGTTGGCGAACATTGTCATGCGTTGTTTGGAAAAAGACCCCGACAAACGTCCGCAGTCGGCGTCGGAAATTGCGAAGATCATTGATGGACTGACGTTGTCGTCGCTCAATGAAACTGGCGAAGTACCTGCAGTGTCGGCCGAGCGTCTGCGCGCGGCGACGCCGACGAGTGTAACTCGTGAGACCAGCAAGCCGACATCCAAGATGCCGATGGTGTTGATGCTATCGATGCTGACGCTCGTGCTGGCGGCCGCGGCGTTTTTGATGCGCGGTTGAGCGCCAAACACCGCTGCCCGTACTTCGGCGCGTCACAATGACCAGTAATTTTAAGGAGGAACTATTTTCCCATCGATAATAATGCCGGTCTCGTCGACTCTAAATCGCCCTCCCGGTTCGAACAGCTGACGCAAAAGAATTCCTGGCTTTGTCGCGCGAATTTTCGCAACAATCTCCGGCTCGGTAATATCGATCATTATGCCCTCGTTGCCTTCACGCGCGGATGCTCGAACGGGGATGGAGCAATCCATGACCCAAGCGTCCGATGATTGACAGAGATACAGCTTGCTCGCGCGGATCACTGCTCCGTCGTTTGCCGCGCGCAGCGCTGAATCGGGGCGAAATACCAAGGTCAAGATCGGCGTTTGTCCGAATGTGAATTTCCAAGCATAAATGCCGCGCGTTGGAGGGCTTGGTCGCTTCAGCATGAGATACGATGGCGGCAAAACGACCACGATATGCTCTCGAAAGACCTCCGTTTGATAGTCGTAGCGCGGAACTCTCACGTTGGGAGCATAGAGTCCAGTCTTTCGAAATTGCGCGTGGGCGCGTTCAGCACTCGCAAGCAAGGCGACGATACCAAGGAGAACGATCGCGAAAGTACGTATGCGATTCATTCGCTGAGCTCAATCACTGTCTGCTGAGTTGCCGTTCTGCCGTCACGGAGCGCCATCGTGATATCGATTGCATAGCGGCCGGGCTTGAGCACGCTTAGGTCGAGTGCAACCGCATGCATTTGCGCCGTGACCGGTCCAACGAGAGTAGTCTTGCCACCGCGCGCGTCGTTGTCGCGCCAGCGTATCGAGATCCCCTGCGACGGATCGGAAAGCAAGCCTGCGGCAGTACCAAGTCGCCTGAGCAGCCCAGCATCACTTTCTCGTACAACGCGCAGCAAGACCTCCGCGCTGTCGACTGGCGTAGTGCCGTAGCTCTCCCAGTACAGCGTGACTCGACGCTCGCTTTTTCTGAACGTGGTACTCGCAGACAGGTATTGGAGTAGCGAGTCCGTCGGCTGCGCAACTTGTATTGGAGAGAGCGGTGAGAGAATCGCAATGTCCGACACCGCGATTTCCTGCGGTGCCAATGCACTCAGTGGTTGAGGTGGGGAGTACGCGTAGCGCGAACGTGCATCGATCATCGACGAGGAGAATTGGGCTTCAATGGCGAGAATCGTCGGCGCACTCGCGATTCTCCCCCGCAAGCGTGCAACCGTTTCATTACTTGAGTGCTGTCGATCGATCGAATCAACCCGACCCGGTGTCGAGGTCGAAAGCAGCAGCACTTCGTACGCTTCACGAGTCGGAACGGCGGCATTTGTCAGATCCACAGCGACCGCGACGTCGACATATGTTTGTCTACGCACACTCACCGTCTGCGCCATCGGCAGCTGCAGCAAGCGACGCGCTGTGTAAAAGTGCTCTTGCGGCCACCAGAATTTGGATGGGACACCGACCGAGTCGACGGGGCCGAGTGTCCAATCGCCAGCGAGTGCTGTGAACGGTGATACGATGGCTGACCAAGAGGGAATAGTGCTCACTCGACCAAGCGCGTACTCCAATGTTGTGTACGTTGGTGCGGGAGGAGAATTGTGATTGATCTCAAGTCCCTGAAAGCTTTCGCCGCGCTCGTAGATGAGGCCTTCCCATGCCGCATAAGACGGCCAGCCGTATCGCGAGAATACTTCCACCACCGCATCGCCACCGCGTTCGTCGTCAAAGGCGAAGCGTTCGTCCTGTGCGACGGCCTTCCGCAATGCAATGTCCATGCGGCGCACCTCTTGTTCGACGAGGCGTGCATTTCCCGTTTCGCGATACAACGGATCCGCCAACCACCACAGTTGCGCGTTTACCGTGTCACGCTGCGCGCAATCAATCTTCCGATATG
>JANXUN010000343.1 GCA_025356185.1 Gemmatimonadaceae bacterium | reverse complement strand
GTCGGCGCGAGAGACGGGCTGATGCTCGCGCACCAGATTCAGGAGAATCTTCCTGTTGATCTCGCGAGGGGTGAACCGGGTCGCCCGGACAAAGCTCCGGGTGTTGATCTTTCGCACGGCGTCTCCAGCAGGGGTGCTTCGAGGCGGGAACATGTAACGACGCAACCCTTTATGGCAAGGGAATTTACGTCGCCAAGTTGGCTATAAAATTTGGCTGGTGAAGCCGAGCTCAGCAGGAAAACTGATGCTTGGGAAGTGACGGGGCTGGCATATTGTTTGTTAGAAGTGCAAAATACAGTCGCCTGAATTAATGCTGGAGTCAATGCCTTCCGTACGTCCAGCTAGATGCTTCACGGATCCTCCCGCCCGACCGTAGTTCCTCCCGCCAGACGCCCCGCCCCTCCCTGCTCCGCGGTTTCATCCGACATGAGCGTGTCCGAAATCGTCCGTTTCGACGCTGAAACGGTCGCATCCAGCCTACATCCAGATCGGTTCTTTGATCCCGAGCCGTCGGTTCGCCGCATAGCGCGCGCGATCTACGAGCGCACACATGGGCTCCCGTTGATCTGTCCGCATGGTCACGTCGATCCGTCGTTGCTGGCCGACAATGCGCAGTTTCCCGAGCCCACGGCGCTGCTGATCGCGCCCGATCACTACCTCGTGCGTATGCTGTACTCGCGCGGTGTGTCGATGGAGTCGCTGGGTATTCCGACGCGTGATGATACACCGGTTGAAGCCGATCCGCGCAAAGTGTGGCAACTGTTCGCCGATCACTTCTATCTCTTTCGCGGCACACCGAGTGGCGCGTGGCTCGCGCAGGAGTTTGTTGAAGTGTTTGGTGTACCTGCGGTGTTGACGTCTGCGAACGCAATGCTGGTGTACGACGAGATCGCGGAGAAGTTAACGTCGCCGGAATTTCGCCCGCGCGCGCTCTTTGATCGCTTCAACATTGAAGTGCTGGCAACCACCGACAAAGCATCGGATCCGTTGTTGGCGCACCAGGCTATGCGCAGCAGCGGATGGCACGGCCGCGTGGTGCCGACGTTTCGTCCAGACGCAGCGTTTCGCATCGCGTCACCAGATTGGACCGGCGAGCTCACGGCGCTTAGCAGCGTCACCGGCGTCTCCATCACGGACTTCACGTCATTGCTGCGAGCGCTGCAGGCTGCGCGACGTCACTTTATTGCGCTCGGTGCGACGGCAAGCGATCACGCGGTTGTCGAGCCGTGGACAGAATGGCTCTCCGCAGATGTGGCGCAGCAGCTGTTCGCGCGCGCACAGCGTGGTGACGCCACCGTCGATGATCAGCGTCGCTTTGAAGGGCACATGCTGATGGAGATGGCGCAAATGTCGATCACCGACGGGCTCGTGATGCAGCTGCATCCGGGCTCGTTGCGCGATCACGATGCATCTATTGCGGCGCGCTTCGGTCCAGATCGTGGCGGCGACATTCCGCTGCGCACCGAATACACACGCAATCTGCGCGCGCTGCTTAACAAGTTTGGACACGATCCGCGATTCACGCTCATTCTGTTTACGCTCGATGAATCGACCTATGCGCGCGAACTCGCGCCACTCGCCGGATTGTATCCCGCGTTGCGGCTCGGACCCGCGTGGTGGTTCCACGATTCAATCGAAGGGATGACGCGCTTTCGCCACGCGGTCACTGAGACAGCGGGTTTCTACAACACCGCCGGCTTCAATGACGATACGCGCGCGTTCTGCTCGATTCCCGCGCGGCACGACCTATCGCGTCGTGTTGACGCGAACTTTTTGGCGGGTCTGGTTGCACGCCATCAGCTCTCGCTCTCGGACGCGCACGACGTCGCACGCGCACTCGCGTACGAACTTGCGAAGTCCACGTACCGATTCGACGCGCCGTCGACGGTGTCGCTTTTTGCACATGCACCGAAGGGACACGAGTGAACGCGCTGCTGGTGCTGCACCCTGACGACAATGTTGCTGTCGCCGTGCGCGCGATCGCGGCGAGCGACGTCATCTCGGTTGACGGCACAACGTTCACGTCGGCGACCGATGTACCAGCCGGGCACAAAGTTGCGCGCGTTGCGATCGCGATGGGCACACCCGTCATCAAGTATGGATTTCCCATTGGGCGCGCGACGGTCGACATCGCCGCCGGGTCGTGGGTGCATGAGCACAACCTGCGCACGGCCCTGAGCGGTGCATCGACGGAGCCGCCGACTGTTGCACGCGCCGCGACGCCGGGCGCCGCGACGACGAACGGCGCGATGCCGACGTTCATGGGATTTCGTCGCGCGAGTGGGCGCGTCGGAACGCGTAACGAAATTTGGATTATCAACACCGTCGGCTGCGTGAATCACGCGGCTGAAAAAATCGCGGCGCAAGCTCGACAGCGATTTGATGGTATGGTTGACGGTGTGTACGCCTTCTCGCATCCGTACGGATGCAGTCAGTTGGGTGACGATCTGTCGCACACGCGGCAAATTCTCGCTGGTCTCATGCGCCACCCGAACGCGGGAGGCGTGCTGGTGTTGGGATTGGGGTGCGAAAACAATCAACTGGACGCGCTGCTGAACGCCGCCGAAGGCATCGACCGTTCGCGCGTCCGTTACTTCAACACACAAGAAGTCGCGGACGAAATCGAAGAGGGCGTCGAAGCGGTTGCGGAGCTCGTCGCGATCCTCATCCGCGATTCGCGCACCGTGTGCCAGGTTTCTGATCTGCTGCTCGGCATGAAATGCGGCGGCAGCGATGGCTTGAGCGGCGTGTCGGCCAACCCGCTGGTAGGGCGTATCGCGGACCGGTTGACGTCGCTTGGCGGTGGCGTCTTGCTTACCGAAGTGCCCGAGATGTTTGGCGCCGAGCAGGTGCTCGCGAGTCGTGCGGCCACGCCCGCGGTCCGCGACGAAGTGTTGACGATGGTGAGTGACTTCAAGGAGTACTTCACGTCGCATGGTCAACCCGTGTCGGAAAACCCATCGCCTGGCAACAAAGCCGGTGGACTCACCACGCTCGAGGAAAAATCGCTGGGAGCAATTCAAAAAGGCGGCAGCGCAACCGTGAGTGCGGTACGTCGCTACGGCGCGCAAGCGCCGTCGCACGGGCTCACGCTGCTTGAAGCGCCCGGCAACGACGGTGTGTCGTCGACTGCGATGATTGCGAGCGGCGCGACGGTGCTGTTGTTCACGACCGGTCGGGGCACGCCGCTCGGATTTCCGGTTCCCACCATCAAAATCTCATCCAATTCGGCGATCGCCGAACGCAAACCGCATTGGATCGATTTCAACGCGGGTGAGTTGCTGGATGGTGCGGCAACCATGAACGAATTGACAGATCGGTTATTCGCGCGCGTGTTGGACATCGCGTCGGGGAAAACGCGCGCGAACAATGAACTCAACGGCAATCGCGAGATCGCGATCTGGAAAGACGGAGTCACGCTGTGAGCACATTGCCAGGGGCGAGTGCGCTGCCACGCCTTACGCACGCTGTGCTTGACGCCAGCGTCGTGGCTGCAGGTGCGACTGCGCCCGCGTGGCACCGCCTGCCCGAGCGTGCGGTGCAGTTTGGTACCGGCGCGTTCTTGCGTGGCTTTGTCGACGCGTTGCTTGATGACGCGAATCGACGCGGCGCGTATAACGGGCGCATCGTGACGATTAGTTCGACCGCGAGCGGCCGCGATGCAGTGCTCAACGCGCAGCAAGGGCTGTTCACGCTGGTCGAGCAAGGAATGGTTGACGGTGCAGTGCAGCGCCGACAGCGCGTGGTGGGTTCCGTGAGCCGTGCCCTTTCTGCGCAAGCCGAGTGGCCGGCGGTGTTGGCGTGTGCTCGCAATCCAAACATTGCTTTCATTTTTTCGAATACCACTGAAGCTGGATTTGAGCTTGATGTAAACGACACGGCGCAACCGCCGCGGACCTTTCCTGCCAAGCTGACGCGATTTCTTCACGAGCGCGCGCAACACTCGGCATACAGCGTGATCACCGCGCCAGTCGTGATTCCTTGCGAGTTGCTGGAGCACAACGGTACGCGTTTGCGTGAGATGGTGCTGGCACTCGCGACCGCGTGGGGTTTGGAGTCGCAGTTCCTCGCGTGGCTCTCCGGCGCCGTTCGTTTTTGTAATACGTTGGTGGATCGCATCGTGACGGGTTCGCCAACAGCAGCCGATCGCGAACAGATTGAACGCGACAGTGGTTATCGCGACGATATGATCACCGTGTGCGAACCGTATCGGCTGTTTGCAATTGCCGGCGACATGTCGCTGCGGTCGCGCCTGACGTTCGCGGACGAGCGTGATGGAGTGCACGTGGTCGAGCATCTCACGCCGTTCGTTGAACGCAAGCTACGGCTGCTGAACGGTACGCACACGATGATGGTAAGTCTCGCACTTCTGGCCGGGTGCGAGACTGTGCTCGAAGCGATGACGAACGAGCGTGTGGCGCCCTTCGTGGAACGCGCCCTGCGCGACGAACTGGTGCCGAATGTTCATGACGCAGATGCACCGACGTTCGCAGCGGAGGTGCTCGATCGCTTTCGGAATCCGTTCTTGCGGCATGCGCTGCGGGATATCGCGTTTCAAGGGACGATGAAGATGCGAGTGCGCATCGTGCCAGTGCTGCGGGCGTTCGTGCACCGCTTTGGTCAAGCACCGCATGCATTAACGCTAGGTCTTGCCGCGCAGATGGAGCTGGTCGGTGGATCATGGCATGGTGCCCAAGCGTTGGACGACGCTGTTGTTCCCACGGACAATCACGCGGATGCCTTGCGCGCGCATTGGCTGGCGTGCGCGCCCGATGCGTCGGGCGCGTTTGTATTCGCCGAACGTGTGTGCGCGGACGTGTCGTTGTGGGGCGAAGATCTCTCAGCGCTGGCCGGTGTGGTCTCTGCGGTCGGGACGCATCTGGTACGGCTGCGGCAGGACGGTGCGGCCGAAGCCCTTGATGCGTACCTCGCAGCGGAGGTTGCGTGATCATGCCAACAATGGTTGAGCGTCAGCAGATTGTGACGCGACTCACCCAAGCCGGGCTCGTCGCCGTCGTTC
>JANXUN010000302.1 GCA_025356185.1 Gemmatimonadaceae bacterium | reverse complement strand
GTAGTTGTTGTCGACGACGAGCCGCTCGCGCGGCGGCGCGTCCGGCAATTGCTTAGCAGCGCACCAGATTTTGACGTGGTGGCCGAGTGTGACGATGGCGCAACGGTTGCTGAAACGGTGCGGCTGATGCGTCCTGATGTGGTATTGCTTGACGTGAAAATGCTGCGTGTAGACGGGTTCGATGCGCAGGACGCGATTCGGCATGACGTGAAGCACGTGGTCTTTGTGACGGCGTTTCCCGAGCATGCCGCGCGCGCGTTCGATGTGAACGCGTTGGACTATCTGGTAAAGCCGCTGTCGCAGGTGCGCTTTAATGCGATGCTCGATCGCGTGCGCCGCGCGCCGACGAATGGCGAGTCGCCGCGCATCTTTTTAGGGAGCGGGCAAGGAGGCGCGACAGCGCGGTTGGCCGACATCACATGGGTTGAAGCCGATGGCGCGTACGTGGTGGTACACGAAGCGAATCGCAAACATGTCTTGCGCGAATCCCTTGCGGCCATGTTGGAACGGCTCGGTGCGAGCCACTATGCGCGCATTCACCGATCGGCCGTTGTGAGTCTCGCGCACGTACGCACCGTGCGACGTGGGCGGGATCATGGTATGGAGTTGGTGTTGTCGGATGGCACACGCGTGCCGGTAAGTCGACGGCGAGCGAGCGAGATTCTCGAACGACTCGATGAGCGCGCAGCGCCGCGAACGGTAGAACAGCGCACGCCGCTCGCAACGAAACTCGACCAGTAGTTGCGGAGCTTGTAGTGCGTTATGGGACGGCCCGGCATTGTTCACACAACCGGACAGCCCATTCTGACTATGACAATCGCCGACACAAAACTCAACGCCATCGTACCGCCCGCAGCGCCACTGATCGGCGCCGTCGCACACGAACTGCGAGAACATGGTGCGTATTGGGCGCTCCGCTTTGGCAGCGCGATGTGCTACATCGGTCACGGCGCATTCGGATTTATCACGAAGGCTGCGTGGCTGCCGTACTTCGCCGTTGTTGGCATTCCCGAATCGATCGCATGGCGGCTGATGCCACTGATTGGCGCGGTGGATGTCACCATCGGCATGCTCATTTTATTTGCGCCGCGACAATTACCCCTGTTGTACATGACCGTGTGGGGATTGTGGACTGCGTTGTTGCGTCCGCTCAGCGGTGAGTCGGTGTTCGAAGCGATTGAGCGCGCGGGGAACTATGGCGTGCCGCTCGCCTTGTTGTTGATGAGTTTGCGCGCAAACGGAGCGCGCGCATGGCTTGGCGTCGTCGACGCAGCGCGCACGATAGAGGGCGATTTGATCACGGTGCGTCGCGTGTTGCTTGTTACCACCGTTTTGGTTCTTGCAGGACACGGATTACTTGGCGTCGTGACGGGCAAGACGATCTTTGCGCAGCACTACGCTGCCGTCGGACTCGCGCCAGGTCTCACCGCGGCCATTGGATGGTTCGAAATTGCGCTCGCTGCAGTGATCGCCGTGCGTCCGCGCGTTTCGTTGCTGCTGTTCGTGGTGGGATGGAAGGCTGCAACGGAGTCATTGTACGTCGTCGCAGGCGCGCCGGTATGGGAATTTGTTGAACGCGGCGGCAGCTATGCGGCACCGCTCGCGCTTGCCTGCGTGTTGATGGTGAGTTGCAAACGCGCGACTGTTGGCGAGCAATGACATCGATGACGCGGAGCGTGTTGCTCCTTGTGAGTCTTCCGGTGTTGGTGTTGACAAAAGCGCAACCGCTTCCCAACTCCGCGCTGCGCATTGCACCGACCACCGCCTTTGAAGCCGTTAACGGCCGTATTCTCTGGCAAGACTATCGTGGGCACCGTGCACTGAAGCTGGCCCCGCTTGAGGGGCACGAGCGCGATGTCGATCAAGAGATGTTCGCGGTGCTCACCGGATCGGATTTTCGCGATGGCATCCTCGAGTTTGACGTGTCTGGTGCACGTCGCGAGGGCTATTCGACAGCCGAAGACGTCAGCGGATTTAAGGGTATCGTTGGCATCACGTTCCGCATGCACGGTGACTCGGCCGAGCGCGTGTACCTGCGTCCGGAGAATTCGCGCGGGTCCAACCAATTATTCCGCAATCGATCCACGCAGTACGAGTCGATGCCAGATTTTCCGTGGCAAAAGCTGCGTGCTGATCAGCCGGGTGTGTATGAGTCGTACGTGGACATCGAGCCGGGTGCATGGACCCACATGAGGGTGGTCGTGCGAGGCG
>JANXUN010000300.1 GCA_025356185.1 Gemmatimonadaceae bacterium | reverse complement strand
GTGCGTGGGGCACGCTCGGCGTGGTCGGTGAAGTGAGCATGCGACTCCATGCGCAGCCGCCGCACGATGAAACCTTTGCGATCGGAATCCGCGACGCGTCGTCGTTGTCGGCGCTGGTTACGCGGCTCAACAGCGCGCCGCTCCTTGCCCACGCGACGACGCTCGCGTCGTTGGTGATTCTCGCCGGAACGTTTCCGCAGTCCGTGCGCTCGCACGCACAGATGCGCGACTGTGAGTGTGTGATGTTGTGTCGCGCAATGGGGAACCGCGCGCGAGTCGATGCACAGCGTGCTGCTTTTGCACAACTCGGTGATGTCGTCGACATCGATCACAGCGTGTGGGGCGACGTCCGATCAAGCGACGACGGCGACACGACCATTCGATTCATGGACGCACCGTCGCGAACGGCCGAGCTTCTGCAGATCGCAATAGCTTGGTGCGATTCGATACTCATGCCGACGACAGTGGACATTCCAACAATGCTGTATTCATCGGAGACTACCAGAGACGCAGCGAGCGATGCGGCAAGCATATTGACGTGTGACGCAGCGAGCGATGCGGCGAGCATCTTGACGCGTGACGCGGCGAGAATTTTGGCTCAGGGCACGGCGGAGATCGCGATGAGGCTCGAGCGGGTCAAGAAAATGGGAACTCTGAGAGCGAGAGGTCCGACGACGTTTGTTATCGAGCCATTGCGCGGCGCGGTGCGGGTATCGACAGAGTTCGCATTCGCTTCACGTGCACCGTTGCCGCCGCATGCCATGATCGAGCGCGCACCGGCGTCGCTCTGGGCTTCGCAGTCATCCCCGGTGCGTGACGACGTTTCGCTGCGTTTGCGCGCAATGTTCGATCCGCGCTCGATTCTCAACCCCGGAATACTCGGCGCGTGACAACAGTCGCTCGTTCAACCGCGAGTTCATCGCTTGCCAACTCCGCGCTTGCAAACACTCCACTTGCGAACGCGGCCAAAGGGCTCGACGCGTGCGTGCACTGCGGATTCTGCTTGCAAGCGTGTCCCACGTATGTGAATCTCGAAGACGAGAACGATAGTCCACGCGGGCGATTGGTATTGATGCGCCGAATGCTGGACGGAGAGATCGCGCTCAATGATGCCGATGCCGGCGTGCACTTCGATCGGTGTTTGGGCTGTCGCGCGTGCGAAACAGCCTGCCCATCTGGCGTACCGTATGGCGAGCTGCTCGAAGCAACCCGCGCGACGATGGCGCCGGTACGCGGCATTCCGATAGTGGCACGCATGGTGTTGGCGCTATTCAAGCGGACTGCATTGTTGCGCGTCGTGCTGTTTGGCGCCCGCGTGTTTCGCGCGACGGGACTGCCCATGGTGCTCGCGCGTGTGCTACCGGAGCGGTTGGCATTTCCGATGGCGATGTTGGCGTCGACGGCACCAGTTCGATTGACTTCGACGGGTTTTCGCCCAACAAAAGATGCGAGTCGCCAGACGAACGTTGCCAGTTCCCAGTTTGAACAACCCAGTCACGAGTTGTCAGTCTCTCGTCTCCCATCTCCCGTCTCGAGTCTCCCGTCTCCCGCAGTTCCTCTCCCGTCTCCCGTCTCCAGTCTCCCGTCTCAACCCGTGACCTTACTCACGGGTTGCGTGATGAGTGGGCTGCTGCAACATGTGAACGCCGCCACCGCGCGTACGCTCACGCACAACGGGTATTCGTGTCACGACACGGGCAATCAGCACTGCTGCGGCGCGCTGCATGCACACGCAGGTGACCTGGAAAGCGCACGCGAACTCGCGCGCCGCAACATCATCGCCTTCGAAGCGCGACCCGACGCGCTCATCGCTATCAACTCAGCCGGCTGCGGTGCGATGGTGAAACAGTACGCGCATCTGTTGCACGACGATGCCGAGTGGTCGGAGCGCGCAAAAGCCGTGAGCGCACGCGCGCGCGACGCGACCGAGCTCCTCGCGGCGGCAGGGCCGCGCCTCGGCGCTTCGCTGCCGTGGCGCGTCACGCACGATCCGCCGTGCCATCAAATGCACGCGCAACGCGTCGTCGCTCAGCCGCGCGCAGTCCTCGCGGCGATCCCCTCGCTCGATCTCGTGGCACTCGAAGATGCAGATCAGTGCTGCGGCAGCGCGGGGATCTACAATCTGGTCGAGCCCGATACATCGAACGCGGTGCTCGCACCAAAACTCGCACGCATCGCCGCGACAAACGCGCAACTCGTGGCGACCGGTAACCCCGGGTGCATGATGCAAATTGGCGCGGGGCTCCTGCGCTCCGGGTCATCGGCGCGCGTCGTGCATCCGATTCAACTGCTCGACGCGAGCTATGCGCAACAGTGACCGCGTTGATCGTCGCATTTGATGGTCTCGTTGTAGACTCGCTACCCTTGCGCGCCAAGGCACTGATAGGCGCCTGTCACGCGCACGACGCACGCATCGACGAGGAACGAGCGCACGCTGTCGTCGCAGGCCGATCCTTCGTCGAGTCCGCGTTCGAACTGCTGGGCACAGACGATGCGACGCTCGTTGAGCTCGTCGCGTTGCGTGCACAACGCGCCTTTCGCGAGCGGAGCGCACAGGGCGTTGCGATGCCCGATGGCGCGCACGCCTGGTTGGTTTCACGCGCACGTACGGGTGTGCGAATCGTGTTGCGCGCGGACAGCGATCGCGCGGAGGTCGAATCGGTACTCAGGCTCACCGAACTGGACAGCCTGTTTTCTCTCGTGCGGTGCGCCGACGATGCCCCACGCGCTATCGGGAAGTCATCACTCGTGAATGCGTACAATGTGATCTCTTCCCGGCTCGATGCGCTTGGCGTCTCGGGGAAGCGGGAGGCGTACGAGTGTGGCGAACACGCGCATGCTGAAG
>JANXUN010000287.1 GCA_025356185.1 Gemmatimonadaceae bacterium | reverse complement strand
AAACGACTGGGTTACGATCGTGTAGTCGACGACCAGCGGCGTCGCACGCGTTCGAAGGGTGACCGTCGCGAGCGGCCAAATCGATTTAAGCACGTTGGGCAGGGTGGCGCTCGCCACTCCAACCTGTCCGGAACGATTCTGTCGAATGGGCACCAATGTCACGTTCAAGTCCGGCACCGTCGCGACGTTCAACGCCATCGGCGTACCGCTCAGCGGGAAGTTGTTGTCCGATTCATTCGACTCGGCGACAGTATTTTGCGGATCAATGTCGGCGAGAATCGAAACTCCGGTGCGTATGAGGCTTGCAGGTATCGTGATGTTCGCTGAGCAACAGCTTTCGTCTGCTGTCAGTGTTGGCGTGCCGCTAGATTGGAATGTTTGCAAAAGCGTCGCGCCCTGGTACACGCGCACACGTACTGACACCACCCCTAGGCCCAAACGACTGGCTCGCAAATACACGCGCGCGACCGCATCACGATTCGCGACCAGCTTCACCGAACCATCAAGCGTTTGCACCGACTGAATCAAATACATTGCCGAGATATCCAAATTCGGATTTCCGGTTTGCGATTGCGTGACAGTCACGGCGATCGTCGCCGTCTTGTTCGGATCTGCCGCCGATCGCGCCGTGATCGTGGCGTTGCCGGGAGTAACGCCGCGGATGAGTCCAGCGGTAGTGACCGTGGCGATGTCTGGTGCTGATGAACTCCACGTCACTGCGGTGTTGGTGGTACCGGTGATCGTCGGCGTGAGCGTTTGCTGTTGGCCCGCTGTGAGGGCGAGCGTCGCTTGCAGCGTGATCGTGACAGGCGTTAGCGGTGCGATCGTCGCAATGGCCAACGTATACGCGCCGACCGCGCCGTCGTATGTCGTTGCGTTGATGATGTATTGGCCGGCGGGAAAAACTCCGACAACGCGTGCGTTCGAGTTCACGCCCGGTACGGCGTCATCGTTTTCGAACAGGATCGCGCCGGTGCTGAAGCTTTGAACAACGAGATATGTATCGAGGGTCGCGCTGGTCATGTCGATTTGCAACGCACTGCTCGTCGGGACGGTTACCACCCATCGTTGCGTGTAAGGCAATGGCCCCTCCGAACCGACCGAACAGTCGGCCGTCGTGAGGGTGCTGCTAAATGCTTGACCAATGTTGATGAGTCTCGCCACAGTGCACGGGTCGACGACCAGTACCATATCCAGTCGATACGCGCCAGTCTGATTGGGCAGCGCGTTGGCGAGTACCGTGTAGTGACCCGCTGCGAGTCCAATCTCGATGTGCGCATTAATGCCCGGCCCGGAATCGTCGTCTTGCGCGACGGGGTTACCCTTGTCGTCGAGGAGGAACAGATACGAGTCGACCTCAGTGCTTGTCATGTCAATGCGGAGCTTTGTGCTCGCCGTCAGAGTCACATCGTACCGGTCGAGATACGTATGATCATTCAGGCGACAGGAGTTCGTGGCATTCATCACCGCATTGATACTCGCCGGCAGCGTGGTCGGTCGACTGGAAGAGCAGGCCGCGGGCGCGTTTCGCACGGCCAGTTGATACGTGCCGAACGAATTCGCGTCGTACGTGTTCGCCATGACGAGGTACACGCCCGGCGCGAACGTACGCAGCACGCGCGCCGTTGTGCCAATACCACCGTCGTCGTCTTCCGCAATCAGTTTGTTGCTCGAGTCATACACGAGCAAGTACGGATCGACGACCGTGCTCGACATCTCAATTTCCAACAGCGTCGATGTCGTCACCGTGAGACTGTACGCTTGAAACGCGGTGTTGTCCGTAAATTTGCAATCACCGCTGCTCATCGTGCTATTCGCTGTTTGACCGATCGTGATCGTGCGCACGACTTTGCAGGGGTCCTGGAGCGTTGTGATCACCGCCGTTCCGCTTCGTCCTTCCGACGTGGCCGTTATTGTCGTTGTTCCGGCATCGACCGCCGTGACAAGTCCCGTTTGCGAAACAGTTGCGGAGGCGACGCTTGAACTGCTCCACGTTATGGCGCGACCAGCAAGCGTCGCACCAGTTGCATCGCGGGTAGACGCTGCGAGTTGCGACGGTGTTCCGCCGACGGTCAGCTGCGCCGTTGCAGGGGTGACCACGACGGTTGCGACAGGTGTGCGCACCGTCACGGTTGCCGCCGCGCTCTTGCCTTCGGAGGTCACGGTGACTGTTGTGGTGCCGTCCGAAACTCCCGTAATCAGGCCCGCCGCCGAGACCGTCGCAATCGTCGGCTGGACCATTGCCCACGAAAACGTCCGACCCGTAAGCGCTGTGCCCGCTGCCGAGCGTGCGGTCGCGGTCAGCTGCGCCGTCGCGCCGGGCGCGAGGCTCACAGTCGACGCAGAAAGTTCGACCGATGCAATGGGCTCCGGAGGAGCGGCGGAATCGCCACCGCCGCAGGTCGCGGTCAGTACGATGCCCAACAGGAGTAAAGCGCGACGAAGAACGCGGACGGTCACGATACCTGCTCCAGACCTGGAGTGAGATGACAATGCGCCGTGATACGGGGGTTGGCAGGCGGTTCGCACAGACGGGCATCGGCTCAACGGGAGAGTCGCAGTGCTCAAACATGCGCGGGCCAATTGTAGCCTCCCCGCCAGAGGGACGACAGGTGCGGTTTTCGACGTTGCGCGAATCGCACGATAAATTCTCTGACTATGCACCGAACACATCCGCCACCAGCATTTCGCGATGACTGAGGTCGTGCCCGTTTCTATTCGGCGCGCCACCAACAATGACTGGGCGCTCATCTGGCCGATCGTGTCCGCGGTAATCGCGACTGGCGATACCTACTCGCTCGCCCCGGAATCGACGGAACAGGCCGCGCATGCCTATTGGATGGCGCCGGGAAATCAGACGTACGTTGCATTCCTCGACAAAGAGATTGTCGGCACCTACGTGCTGCGCGCGAATCAACAAGGACTGGGCTCGCACGTCGCGAACGGCAGCTACATGGTAAAGCCGGGGCGATACGGACACGGCATTGGTGCGGCGCTTGGCGAGCATTCACTCGCCGCAGCGCGCGCGGCCGGGTTTCGCGCGATGCAATTCAATGCGGTCGTGAGCACCAACATGCGCGCCGTCGCGCTCTGGCAACGATTGGGTTTTGTCATCGTGGGTACGGTGCCGAAAGCTTTTCGCCACCGGCAACGCGGACTCGTCGATTTTCACGTGATGCACCGATTTTTGTAGTCGTATCCAGTGCGCGACACACGCATCCATCACGTGGCTTCACGGCGTCGCTGAGCATGTCAGTCGGTGTTGGTTCACGCGCGTGGTACGTGATGATGGCCATCATCACGATGGTTATGGGGTTCTCCGTGCATCGTAGCGGATCCGCACTGCCAACGACGCTCAAAGACGTGGCCGGCGATGCACTCTGGGCAGCGATGATGTTCTGGGGCGTGAGTGGCATCGCGCCAACCCGATCGATGTGGTCTCGCGGGTCCGTTGCGTTCGTGATTTGTGTGGTGGTCGAGTGCAGTCAGCTCGTTCATGCGGCGCTGCTCGATCAGGTGCGACACACGACTCTCGGCCATCTCGTACTTGGTAGTGATTTCGACCCGCGCGACGTCGCAGCATACTTCGTTGGCGTCGCCGCAGCGATGCTTATCGAGCGCGCGGCTCGCCGTGGTACTACGTCTACGTAACCACTCATGTCGACCGTGATCGAATCCGTCCGCGCCGAATATCGGCGCTATCAGTTAATGGCCGAGGGTGCGCTAGAACAGGTGCCCGAGTCCCTGCTCGTCACAGCCGGTGCATCGGGTGGCAATTCACTCGTCATCATCGTATGGCATCTCGCCGGCAATTTGCGCTCGCGCTTTACTGATTTTCTCACGAGCGACGGAGAGAAGCCGTGGCGCGATCGCGAGAGCGAGTTCGCGGCGCGTACGGCGACGCGCGCCGCATTGAACGCGCAGTGGCTTGCAGGGTGGTCGGCGCTGTACGAAGCGATTGACTCGATGACCGATGAAGACCTCGCTCGCACGGTGACCATCCGCGGCCAGCCATTGTCTGTGATCGATGCCTTACTGCGGTCACTAGCGCATGCGAGCTACCACGTGGGGCAGATTGTGTACGTCGCGCATGCGCACGTTGGTGCACACTGGCAATTTCTCACCATTCCACCTGGTGGCTCGGCCGCATACAACAGCGCGCCAACGCACGAAACCGCAGCTGCCCATGTAGAAAGATTACAGAACAACATGTGACGCGCGATTTGCAGGGTCGCGTCCTGAGATCGCCGAAAGCGTGCCAGATGATATCTTTCTCTGATGACACCCGTACGTAACGCCGATCAGGCGACATTTCTCCGAACTGCGCTGTTCCTTGGGATCGTCCACGGTGAGCGCGTCGTCGCGTGGGCAGACCACGTCATCGTGCACAGCGCGGATATTCCGGATGCGTTCATCGACATGGCGATGATCCCCGCCGGTGAATTCACCGCGTTGCGATTGGCGCTACTGAAAATTGGCACGGAGCATCCGTCGTCGACCACAGTGCTCGCCATACTCGGCCTGATCGATCGGCAGCTGCACACTGGGCAGCGTTCGTTTCAAGACACGATGAGCGTGCTCAAGCAAATGCGCGGCTCTATTCGCATACCGGCCGAAATCAGCGATCGCGTACGCGACAACGACATGGCGCTCGTGCTTGCGACCGAGCACGGTGATACCAGCGCGCT
>JANXUN010000048.1 GCA_025356185.1 Gemmatimonadaceae bacterium | reverse complement strand
GCCGTCTTTGCCGGCGAACGGTGAGTTGTTCACCAGGAAGTCGACGCTGATTGTCGGCTCTTCGACACTGATGCCCGGAAGCGGCTCTTGCGCTTCGGGATCGGTGAGCGTGCTGCCGATGTCGACGTCTTCAAATCCGGCCAGCAACACGATTTCGCCCGCGGACGCTTCGGCGATTTCGATGCGCTCTAATCCTTCGTAACCGTACAACTTGGACACGCGTCCGCGTTGAATCGGCTTATCACTTTCAAACGGCAGCAGCGTGACGGAATCGCCGTGATGGATCACGCCGCGTTCGACGCGTCCAATCGCCATGCGTCCCAAGTACGCAGAGTACTCGATCGTGGACACGAGCATTTGGAAGGTGCCCGCGGCATCGGACGGCGGCGGCGGCACGGTGTCGACGATGGTCTGATACAACGGGGTCAGATCGATCGGCGTGACGTCCATGTCCATCGTGGACGTGCCTTGCTTGGCACTCGCGTAGACGACCGGCGCATTGAGCTGCTCTTCGGTGGCTTCGAGCTCGATGAACAGCGACAGCACTTCGTCGTGCACGCGCAACGGATCGGCGCCGGGGCGGTCGATCTTGTTGATAACGATGATCGGTGTGCAGCCGAGCTCAAGCGCTTTGCGCAGCACGAAACGCGTTTGCGGCATCGGACCGTCGAACGCGTCGACGATGAGTAACACGCCCTCCACCATGCGCAAAATGCGCTCGACTTCACCACCAAAATCTGCGTGCCCGGGAGTATCGACGATGTTGATCTTTACGTCGTGCCACCGGATCGATGTATTTTTTGCAAGAATCGTGATGCCGCGCTCTTTTTCAAGCGGGTTGGAATCCATCACGCGATCTTCGACGACCTGATTTTCGCGGAATGCTCCCGCTTGGCGCAGCATTTTGTCGACGAGGGTGGTCTTCCCGTGATCGACGTGCGCGATGATGGCTACGTTGCGAATCTGCATAGCCTTATAAGATAGCAGGGGGTGAAAGCCCCCTCCAATGGCCTCTTGCAAGGATCTGGATTTTGCTCTAGCGTTTTTCTACACCCGCTTATGGATCATCCTTTTTAGGAGGTTCCGATGCACGAGCAGCAAAAGCGTACTGCGGCAGGCTACCCGGTTGGACGTGGCTACGGCCACGATTACATGCGTGGCGGCGAAGTCTTTGGTGGATATGGCTACAGTGAGCGACCTGAGTACGAACAACGCCGCGGCGACACCGGCGAACATCAGGTGCCGCAACCCCCGGCGGACGAAACGATTTCGCCCTGAGAGCAGCTTCTCACGACAGCGGGCTCCCTAACTGACTGACACGGATAACACGGATTAACAGCGCTGATGAACACGGACACGACAAAAACATTGTTGTCTGATCCGTGTTCATCCGTGCCCTTTCCGTGTCGTCCGCGTCAGTCTGTTGCTGTTTAGACCTTCGCCCGTCGGCGGGCAACGAGCTGAATCGCCATCGACATCGCCGCAATCATGCTCTCGGCGCTCGCGATTCCACGACCAGCAATATCAAGTGCCGTACCGTGATCGGGCGATGTGCGCACAAAGGGCAATCCCAGCGTCACGTTCACCGCACTGCCAAATGACGCGACTTTAATGGCCGTCATCCCCACGTCGTGATAGGGCGCAATCACCGCGTCAAACTCGCCGCGCATCGCGCGCACGAACACGGTGTCGGCGGGAAACGGTCCTGCTATCCCGGCCTCGCGTGCAGCAGGCTCCAGCACACGCTGATCCTCATCGCCGAACCGTCCGCTGTCGCCCGCATGCGGATTGAGCGCGCACAGCGCAATGCGCGGTTCGGCAATTCCGAAGTCGCCAATCAGTCCGCGTCTGGTCGCGCGCGCGGTGCTCACAATGACATCGTGTGTCAACGCACCAATCACATCGCGCAATGCAATGTGCGTCGTCGCAAGCACGACGCGAAGCTGGTCCGACGCCAGCATCATCGTAGTGGCAATACCCGCGCGCGCGCCAAGCATTTCGGTGTGGCCAGGATAGTCGTAACCACCCGCTAACAGCGCCGCTTTATCGATCGGTGCCGTAACGACACCATGCAGCGAGCCCGAAAGCGCCATGTCGGCGGCTTGTAGGACCGCACGGCCCGCGAGCGCTCCAGCACGCGCACGATCGGCCTCGTCGATGCCGGTGGGGGCCCACGCACCAATCGAGTGATCCACTGGCTGCTCGGTGCCGTGTGGCCCAACCACCACCCAGTGCACTGCATGCGCCGTCGTAAGCGCAACAAGGCGCTCGTCGCCGAGCGCCTTGCGCGCGATTTCTGGTCCGATACCGCGCGGATCACCAAGTGTGATGCCCAAGCGGATCGTCATCTCAGCAGATCATTGCGGCGGATCCGCGAGCGACTTGGCCGGATCGTAGCGAATTGAGATGAATGTCTGCTTCTTGAGCGAGTCGATCAGTCGGCGCATGCTGCGCTCTTCGGACAGCTGCGTCCGAATCCGTTCGCGCATTTCAGCCAGCGTGTACTCGCCCGCTTCGTCCAAAAACGTGATTTGTGCGATCACGAATTTGCTGACGCCCGGCGTGTTGGTCGGAATGGAGAACGGGTTGAGAATATCGTGCAGCTTTTTGCCTTCGACAGCATTGCGATATTCCACCGGCAGCGAATCGCGCGGCCATTCTGGAATCGTTTTGTCTTCTTGGGCGGCGTTGTCGTGGAACTTGACGCTGAGCGTGTCAAAGTTCGCGCCGCCGCGCCACGCAGCCGCCACCGAGTCGGCCCGCTTTGCCGCGCGCTTGTTGTCGAGCGAGTCGAATGTCCAGCCGATTAAGATGTGCCGCGCCTTAACCTCGGCGGGCTGCACCCGATCGACACGGATGATGTGAAATCCATAACTCGTTTCGACCACGGGACTAATGACGCCCGGGTTCAGCGCAAACATCATGCGATCAAACTCCGGCAGCATGCGTCCGCGGCGATTCCACCCCAAATCACCTCCAACCTCTTTCGTACTTGGATCCATGGACATTTTCTTGGCCATGAGCTCAAAGTCTTCGGGGTGCTTCTCTAACTCAGCGCGCAACGAATCGACCACAAAGCGCGCGCGCTTGCGCGCAGCCTCCGACGGCATTGTCGGCATGACAATCTGCCGCAGCCCAACACGCGCTTCTTTACGTGGCAAGCGCGTACGATTGCTTTCATACGCTTCAGTGACCTCAGCTTCACTCACGTTGACGGCAGTCATCTTGCCGTCGCGCTTGAGCTTTTGAATAAGATCGCGCTGCATGTTGTCGCGTTTGAGCAGATCGGACTGAACCTTGCGCCAATCTTCGTATGTGCCCATGCCGCTCTCTTTGAGCGCGGTGCGGAACTCCAGATCGGTTTTAAACTGTTTGCGCACGTTCTTTTCTTGGTCATCAACGGAGCGCGTCAGCTCAGCCTCGTTGACCTCGATTTTCTCGAGCTTGGCCTTTTGCACAAGCAGCTCGGCCTCGACCATCTGATCGCGCACCACGGTCTCGAGTTTGATCAGATCATCTTTCGTCTTGACATCTGCGCCAGCGCTGCGTCTCTGCAATGCTGCGGCGGTGACTTCCGAGATCAGCACCACCTGATCGCCGACGATCGCGGCGACGCCGTCGACTGGCAGCGTCTTCGCCTTTGTTGTGTCAGCTTTCGCAGGCGCGCTTTTCGCGGGCGTACTCTTGGCAGGTGCGGTCTTCGGCGGCTGCGTGACCGGTGGCTGCACCACTTGCGCGAGCGCGTACGTCGCGAGGGCTGTCGACGCGATTAACGACAGCAGAAAAACTGACAGCGGCGCCGCAAACGTCGCGGCGCCGGTCAGAAATCGAATGCGTGATGAACGAATCATCTCGTTATGTACCCGACCCGGCGATCAGGGTTTCCGCCCTACGGCTTCTTGGCTGGCGGCGGTGTCGCGGCGGGCGGCTGTGCCGCTGCGGGTGGCGCACCGGCTCCTGCACCTGGCGCTACCGCAGGCTTGGTTGCCCGGAGCGAGTCGGCCGTCGCCCGAACGACTTTCGCGCGTTCAACCGCTTTGTCCAGCCCCGCATCGTTCACCGCGAACTGGTACTTGTGCTGCATCACACGAGCAACCTGATACGGAACATCGACGAACTGCGCTTCGTTTTTCACCAACTTATCGAAGTAGCTCTCGATCTTTGCTGACGCGATCTTGCCCTTATCAGCGTTGCCTTTCTTGGCACTGTCCGCAAGCGTCTTCGGATCAATGCCGAGTCCTGTCCACGCCTGCGTCACCGAGTTCTTGAAGTTCAAATAGAGATTGTTGATCTCGGCGGTATCGAGCTTGATCTTCATGCTGTCGGCCGCGCGCAGCATCAGTTCATTGCGAACGATCTGACGAACAAACTTTTCAACCATCGAATCCGGTGCGGCGATCAGCTGTTCACGGACTTGCGTCTGCGGCGGATAAGCGGCCAACCAATCGGCGAACTCTGCAGCGGTCAATTCGCCGCCGCTATACGTTGCCAACTTCGAGTTGTCCTTTGAATAGCCAATCGTGTTGCGCGCGATCGCCTTCGCCTTAATCGCCACGCCGCTTTCGAGCGTGCTCTTCGAGGTCTTTTCGGAGTTGAACAGGTAGACGCTATCCGCGATTGCTGCGTTCCGCTGCTTGGCAATCGGCGCGAACTTGTCTTTCACCTCGGCGAACGTCGGACGATAGATGATGTGATAGCCGAACGACGTTTGGACGACGGGGGAAATCTCACCGGGCTTCGTAGCGAGCAACGCCTTTTCAAACTCCGCAACCATCTGGGTCTTGCCGAACATTCCCAAATCGCCGCCACGCTCTCCGGCGCCTGGTTCGTCGCTTTTTGCCGCGAGCTTCGCAAAGTTGGCCGGTGTGGCTTCCTTCCGAATCGCTTCGATCTTTTTCATCGCGGCCGCTTTCTGCTCGGGCGTCGCGTTGGCTTCGACCTTGATCAGTATGTGGCGAGCGGACATGGCTTCGCCGGTGTTGTAGCGCTCTTCGTCGCTAGCAACTTTGACGGTATCCCACGTCTTTGCATACGTGTCGTAAAACTTCTTGACGCGCAAATTCTCCATGTTCGCCCACAAGCCGTCGTCCATCGACTTCTTGTCGTTCATAGAGTCGCCAGCGACGGCGGACAAGCCGATCAACTGATAGTTCACCCAGAGTTCGGCGATCTTTCGCGCCATATCCCGTTCGAGCGGCGCTTGCGAAGTCCCCAACACGTCAGCAAGACGCTTGGTGGACAGCTGCTGGCTGCCAACCGTGGCGGCAACTTCGGGGCTATCGGCCGCGCATGCGATGGCAAACGCGACAGCGAGAGAGGCAAGCACAGTCAAGCGATACGATTTCATCGAGTCGAACTCCGGAACCGGAGTGAATAGAGGTGTAGAGGTTTGACCCTGCAGACAACGTCACCGTTGCCGAGCAGAATTACCCCGGGGCCGTGTGCCCCATGCGTTCAAGGCGCCAGTGCACGCAGCGCGCGCACTAATCCTTCGAGCATTTCCGCGCCACCCAAGCGTGTCAGCTTGAGCGCAAGCGGCTGCGTCCGGCGAACGTCCACTTGGAACTGCACCCCGTGGAACGCCGCCGACAGCCCCTTTAGACGCGGAACTGCGTCAGCCCTGAAACTAACACGGGCTTCCGAGGCGCGCACAAGCACCCCCTCGACACCAAGGGCGGCTCCAAGGACGCGCAGCATAGCGCTTGCGAACAGTGCCAGCGCGGGGGGAGGCAGCGGCCCAAACCGGTCCCGCACCTCGGTCTGCAATGCGTCGATGTCCGCGGGATTCCGCATCGCGGTCAGACGGCGGTAGGCATCCAGCTTTGCGTCCACCGACAGGATATAGTCGTCGGGTAGATAGGCTGGGAAATCGACCGAGACATCCGACGGGATAAACGGCTTCTGCCCCGGCGACTCGGCCTGCTGCCGCACGGTCTCTTCGAGCAGGCGCAAGTACAAGTCGAACCCGACCGAATGCACAAAGCCTGACTGCTCGGGCCCGAGCAGGTTGCCTGCCCCACGCAGCTCCATGTCTTTCAGCGCGACGCGATACCCCGAGCCCAACTCGGTGTGATGCTCGAGCACCGAGAGTCGGCGTTCGGCGTCATCGTCCAATCGCTCGGGGACGAGCAAAAAGCAGTATGCGCGTCGGTGCGAACGTCCCACGCGACCGCGCAACTGATAAAGCTGTGCGAGACCAAGGTGATCGGCGCGATTGACGAACATCGTGTTCGCGTTGGGCACATCGAGACCGCTTTCGACAATCAGCGTCGAGACGAGAATGTCGACGTCGCCTTCAACAAATCGGCGCATCACCGACTCGAGCTCACGCTCTTTCATCTGTCCATGGCCAACTGCGACGCGTGCGCGAGGCACCAAGCGCTGCAAATGATCAGCGATGGCCTGGATTGTTTCGATGCGATTGTGTACGAAAAACACTTGGCCACCGCGATCGAGTTCGCGCGAGACCGCTTCTTCAATGAGCGCGTCATCGAACGGCTCTACAAACGTGAGCACTGGCGACCGATCGCGTGGCGCGGTTTGCATGATCGTGAGATCACGCAACCCGGCCAACGATTGATGCAGCGTGCGCGGAATTGGTGTTGCCGTGAGCGTGAGCACGTCGGTCTCAAGCTTGAGTTGCTTGAGGCGCTCTTTATGCTTTACACCAAAACGATGCTCTTCGTCGACGACAATCAGACCGAGTTCGGCGAACTCGACATCGGGACTCAAGAGACGATGGGTGCCGATGACGATGTCGAC
>JANXUN010000676.1 GCA_025356185.1 Gemmatimonadaceae bacterium | reverse complement strand
CGTGTATCCACTCGTGTCCGGCGGCGCACTGCGTCTGACAACGGCACGCTGGTTCACACCTGCCGGGCGCAGCATCAGCAAGCCGCGTCCGCGCGATCCGTCTGATCTGCCCGATGACTCTACCGGCGTTGCGCTGCCCAGCGATACGATCAAACCCAAGTTTCGCACCGATGCCGGGCGCAGCGTGCTGGGTGGCGGCGGCATCACGCCGGACGTCGCGGTCGGTGACTCGGCGACACCGATGCCGGTGCAACTCTTGGCGCGCGCTATGGGGAAGCGGCTCGCGGACTATCGCGACGCGCTCGCGAAAGAGGCCACGCAGATGAAGACGCGCATCAAGTCGCCATCCGACCCCGTGACCAAGGAAATGCTGGACGCGGTCTACAAAAATCTGGTCACGCGCAACGTCGCGCCTGATCGCAAAATCTTTGACAATGCGTCGCCGTGGATTGCGCGATCACTGGGCTACGAGATGACGCGTGTGGCATTTGGACAAGACGCGGAATTTTTACGTCGCGCGCAAGACGACTCGGTGTTGCAGCGCGCGTCGCAGATTTTGCAGAATTCAAAAATTCCTTCGCAAGTGTTCGCGGCGACCGGCGCGGTCAATCAGAAGTGATCGCCAAGGCAGGCTTCCACGAAAAACAACAACAAGAACTGCCTACCACGGATTGGGAACGGATTTGACGGATAAGAACGGATTTTTCAAAAGCACTTTTGAAATCTGTTGCTATCCGTCAAATCCGCTTTTTATCCGTGGTAGTCAGGTGCAGTTCACGCGCCAGGCAATTTGGTAATGACTTTCACGCCCTTGGGCACGCTAAATACAAACGCGTTCGTTGGCAGAACCGCGTTAGGCGTCCACGTGGTGAGCGTGATGGTCCGTTCGACGCCTTGCGCGTCGACGACTTGAATGCGCGCCGGACGCGGCTCGGCGTCATCTAGCCAAAGCGTCGCTTTCTGGAAGGGAACGGTGTTCGCGATGCGCGGCGTCATCAGCACACGATGAGTTGCGCGACCTTCGATCGTGGCGCTCTCGCCGCCTGTGAAAGCGAACGATTTTTTCGGCGCCTCAAATAGTTGACCCAACAAATCGGCGACCATCGCGCCGTCTGCATTTGCTGGGAGCTTGAGCACCTGTCCAGGTGTGCTGCTGGGTAGGTACACCCACAGCGAGGTTCCGTCGCCGACAATACGATCACCGACAGGATCGGTAAACGTGATGCTGATCTTGTTGGGTTTTTGTTGTTGAAAGGTGCCGCGCGACGTTGCCGACTTGCCGAGCAATGGATTCGTAATCTTTTGCTCAAAGTGTGATTCGAGCGACGTGTGCGCGGCCCACGCTTTCGCGACGCGATCGTACGCCGTCTCTGCAGGCGACTGCGCCGAAATGGTGCGCAACGTCACCAACGAACCGACCACGACGGCGCATGCAAAGCGCGGAGCGAATGAGTGGGCCATGTTCTTACATACCCGGCGATGGCGCGATCGTTCGCCCGATCGCGTGAGCGATGGCTTTCAGCTCCTTCACCAGCTGGACAAACTGCTCGGGATACAGCGATTGCGCGCCATCAGACAGTGCCTTGTCAGGCGTCGGATGCACCTCAACCAAAATCCCATCAGCGCCCGCCGCGACCGCCGCACGTGCCATCGGGGTGACCTTGTCGCGGAGACCCGTCCCATGACTTGGATCAGCGACAATCGGTAAGTGCGACAGCTTGTGCACCACGGGAATCGCAGTGAGGTCAAACAAATTGCGCGTCGCAGAATCAAATGTGCGGACACCGCGCTCGCACAAGATCACGTTCGGATTGCCTTCAGAAAGCACATACTCTGCGCTCATCAACAAATCGTTGATTGTCGCCGCAAGTCCGCGCTTCAGCAACACTGGTTTGCCGAGCCGTCCCACATGCTTGAGCAGCGAATAGTTCTGCATGTTGCGCGCTCCGATCTGAATGCAATCGGCATACTCGGCCACCATGTCAGCACCGGTTTCGTCCATCGCCTCGGTCACAATCGCGAGTCCCGTTTCCTGTCGTGCGA
>JANXUN010000655.1 GCA_025356185.1 Gemmatimonadaceae bacterium | reverse complement strand
GTTCAGGCGAAATGAAGCCCGGTTACGCGTGCGACAACGATGCCGGCATCTACTTCGAAGAAACGAGCGTGAAGCGCGTGGTGTCAGCGCGAGCCGCGGCAAAGGTGTACTACGTGAGTGTTGAGGGCGGCAACGTTGTTGAAAAAACGCTTGAGCCCGAGATGATCAGCTAGCGGCGTCGGCAGCTCGCACCGCGTCGTGCTGAATCGTCAGCACGGCGCGCACATCGGCAAGCGCCGGCGCGAAGAGTGGATACTGCGTGGGATCGGCAAAGAGTAGGTCGAAATCAATGGGCGTAAATGCGCGGGCTAGGCGAGACGCAAAATTGCGGCGTAGCGAAGACGCGTAGTACGAGACGTCATAGTCGCGCGCGTCGAGGCCGGTTACGGCTTCTCCGTCATACTCTTCAACGACACCCCCGCCGCCGTTCTGTTTGCGATACACGCGCGCGCGTTCGCCAGACGCCCACGATGTGCGCCCACTCGACAGCAGCGCTTCATAGCTAAATTCTCGGCGTGATGTTCGCGCGGCAATGTACTGGGCGGACGATTTTGACAAACGCACGCGTGACGACATGTCGAGCGTTGGAATCTCTCGGCGGTGCAGGCGTTGCAGCGTGGTGACGTACGCGTCGCGAACGCCAACCACATCACCGCGCAGCGTGCACTCGATGGCTTGCCGCAAGAACGCGTCGCCAAACGGCTCGGCGCGGCTTGAACGAAATGCGACGCCGCGCACAATGAGCGTGCCATTGTAACTGAGCAGCGCATAATTCTTGGGTTCGTGCGACAACATCGCGGCGTATCGGCCTTCATATTCCAACTGTACTTGCGGTGGGAGTAATGCGGCGACTTCACTCACCACGCGTCGCTCATCGGCTTCGGTCCATGACGACGGCACGCTAAAGTACACGCCGTCGGTATCAGCCTCGAGCAACGTGACACCGCGCGACGCAAGCTCGCGGCACATTAGGCCGAGCGTCTCGCGGCCGCGACGCGTGACCGTGTTGGCGGCATGTACGTCGGCGAATCGCGTGAGGCTACCGCCCGCAGCCAAATATCCATAGGCCGAATTGATCACCAACTTCATCGCCGCCGACATCGCTTCGTAGGTAAAGCGTTCAGCCGATCCCACCGGCGCGATCTTCGCGTTGGCTTTGGCAGCGAGTCGCTGTTCGAGTAACTGATCGACAATGGCGAGTAACGCGTGTAAATGATCGCGCGCCGGTCCAATGCGAAATGATCGCATCAACGACGGATACAAGCTCGCGACGTCCGCCTTGACGACGCGATGTGCGATACCGGTGGCGAACAAGTGCAGGGCAGCGCCGCTGTGTTCGGTGCCATCGCCGTCGGCGTGCGCCGGCAGTGCCTGTCCCGCGCGCACGTAGGCGCGTACGAGCAGCGGGTCAATTACGCCCGTCGCTGCGCCCGCATCTGCCAGTCGTTCGTAGCGACGCGGCGCCATGCGAGCGAGTGCGAACGCCGCACCGCCCATGAGCTGTGCGAGTGCGGCGACTTCATTCACATCGGCCGTCGCGTAGCGCCGTACGCGATCGGGATCGGCGCGGTACGTCGCGTAAATGAGATCACCGCGAATGAGCTCGCGATCGGGACCGCTAATACCAAAGTGTTTCGCGACGGCCTTCAGGCCATGACTGGGCAAGTCGCGCGCGGAAAAATCGTAGCGACGCACGGCATCGAGTGTGTCGATCAGTTCGCGCCCCGGCGCAATGAACCGCACGCGACGTGATGAATCTGTTCGGCTGCGCACGCCCTGTCGTGCGCCGCGTATTTGCAGCGACGTGTGATGCAAGCGACCGAGTTGCAACGGCACATTGAGCACGCGTGCACGCGTTTCCAGAAACGGCAAATCAAACCCGTGCAGGTTGTGATTTTCGATCACGTCGGGATCGTGCGCACGAATCAGCGCAACGAGTTCGGCAATGAGCGCGCGTTCGGCGGCGTCTGATTCATCGCGCGCTTCGAGCGAGTACGTCGCGCCATGCGGATCGCGCACGGCAATGAGAAACACGCGCGACTTGTTAGCGTCGAGCCCCGTCGTTTCCAAATCAAACTGCAAACGGTGCAGTTGCTCAAACGTGAGATCGCGAAAATACGTGCGACCAGTGGCGACGAGATATTGTTCTTCGGGCGGCAACGCGTGCAATGCGTAGCCGGCAATGTCGCGCACGTGAGTGACTCGCGAATTTAGTCGGGTGCTTGCGCCGTGCAGCAATGCACTGTTGATGGTGGCCCAGTCGTTTGCCGACACGAGATAACGCAACTCTCCCGGCCCTTCCAGTTCGCGGTACGACACGCGCGCCGTCTCGTCGTCACGTCGAAGTGCCGGGCCCAACTGCGCGAGATCGTCGAGCGACTCGAGCAACATCCAAGGACGAAAGCGCGCGCTTTCCCGCACGAGCGCGTTGGTGTCGGGATCGCGCCGCCATACCGTGGCAAGTCCCGTTGCGTCGGCCCACACCGAGACGATGCCCGGTGTGGGATCCCAGCCGAAAAGCCAATCGCGGTGAACTGTCACACCATCGAATGTATCAGCTGATCAATGGCGCCCGCGAGGCAGATTGTTTGGACGCAGACGCTGCGGCGACACACAGCACCAGCGCAACTGCGGTCGAAAGCACGCCGGGCGCGATAAAAAAGTACATCCACGTCATGACGGCGATGCCGACATAACACACCGCAAACGCCCAGCGCAACACGTGTAGTTCGCGCACGCGAACAGCGATGTCACCCAGCGTCCACGCAAGCAGCGCCGAAAATACCAACAGCGCCGTCACAAAAAAACCGAAGCCGCTAAAGAACGACCAGTAGCTGCGCGTAAATCCGTCCACAATAAAAGTGGTCGTCTGCATGGCGGCTACAACCGACTCAGTGCGCCACAACGGGTTTTCGCGACGAAATCCAAACTGATGTCCCGCAGCGAAAAGCAGCAGCAGCACCGACGCTATTCGGTACAATATTCGGGTCATGGCGACCTCTCGGAATGCTTCCGCGTAGAAGGTTTGATCAGCGGTCACGAACGCTTCGCGACTGAGCGAATACACTCGGCCCAACACGCTGTCAAGACGCGCTCTGTTGGCGCACCGCTGGCGCAATCTTTCTCAGCGTCCCGGTCAACCCGGCCGTACGAGACGCGTCGGCTCGCCGTGGCCCGCGCCAAGGGGCATATTCGCACCACGCGCTGACCGCGTACGCGCGCGTCCCGCTGGGTGTTTTCCGACTCCGTCCTCGTGACTCCCGACGACCATGAACCGATCACTCACCGCTGTCCTGTTCACGACCGTCAGTGCGGCCGTAGGCGCACTCGGGTTTACGCCGGTTGCAATCGCGGCGCAAACGACCGTCCCCGAGATTCGCTTTGACGCGAATGTCGACCCGCTGACGTTACCCGCCGACCGACAATTCGGTGAGGTCGTCGGCATCTCCATGAACTCCAAACGTCACGTGTTTGTGTTCACGCGCACCGGTGAACGATCGACCGTGCACGGCGCGACGGCGTCGCAGCTGTACGAGTTTGATCAGACGGGCAAGTTCGTGCGCGAGATCGGCAAAGATTTATACGGATTTGCCTTTGCGCATACGGTGCGCATCGACAAAGACGACAACATCTGGGCGACTGACGAAGGCACGAACATGATCATCAAGTTCAATCCTGCGGGTCGCGTCACGATGGTGTTAGGTCGTCGCGAAGAATCGGTTGAACCGGCACCAACACCTGCACCAGGCACGGTGCCGCGTCCGGGTTGGGGCACCTTTAATCGCCCCGCCGACATCGCGTGGGATAAGGACGGCAACATTTTTGTCGCCGATGGCTACGGCAATTCACGCGTGGTGAAGATCGACAAGAACGGACGGTGGATGAAAACCTGGGGTGAGCGTGGATCGGCGCCCGGACAGTTCAATATCTTGCACACGATTGCGAGCGACAAGAACAACAACATCTACATCGGTGATCGCACCAACCGCCGCATTCAAGTGTTTGATCCAGACGGCAACGCCGTCCGCATCATCACAATCGACGTGCCGTACACGAAAGAACCCAACATCATGAGCGGTGCAGCGCCGGGCACGGGCAACCCGCTCGCTGCGTCTGGTGCACCGTGGGCGATGTGCATTACGCCTGGACCGACGCAATATCTGTACGTCTCCGACGCGGTCCCTGGTCGCATCTACAAGCTGACGCTCGACGGCAAAGTGGTCGGTGTACTTGGCGACGCGGGCAAGCAAGCGAAACAGTTTGGATGGATACACCAAATCGCGTGCCCCTCAGAAAACGAACTGTGGGTCGCCGAAATCCTCAACTGGCGCGTGCAGAAGCTCACGCTGCACCCGTGATGCGCACATATATCGCGTGCGCGATACTCGCGTGTGTCGGCGCAAGCACTACAAGCGAAGCACAATCCGTTGCCGGAACAGCTGCACCGGTGACGAGCGCGTCAAAGGTCGTATTTAACGGTCCGCTGTCACCAAAGGATGGCGCGCACCTGACGGTACAGGTTGTCGAAGTGGTGTATCCACCGGGCGCGGCGTCAAAGCCGCATCAACATCCATGCGGTGTGATTGGCTACATCGTTTCTGGACAGTTACGCATGCAGTTGAAGGGCGGACCAGAACACATCTACAAAGCCGGCGACACGTTTTACGAATCGCCGACCGATGTGCACATGGTCTCGACAAACGACAGCAAAACCGAATCAGCCAAGTTGATCGCGTATTTCACCTGCGATCACGAGATGCCGCTCACTATTCCCGCACCCCCTGGCGCATGACAAGCAGCACCGTAAGTGGAGAGTCGTTGGACACCGTATCACGTCGAGTGCTGCCGTTGTTGCTCGTGCTGTTTGTTGGCAGCGGCATCTGTGCACTGATTTACGAAGTCGTCTGGTTTCAGCTGCTTGAGCTCGTTATCGGCTCTTCGGCCGTGTCACTTGGCGTGCTGCTCGCAACGTTTATGGGCGGCATGTGCATCGGTAGTTTGTCGCTGCCGCGAATCGCTGCACGGTTCGGCGCCCGCGGCTCGCATCCGCTCCGCCTGTACGCCACGCTTGAAATTGCGATCGGTGTGATCGGCGTGCTTGAGCTGTTGCTGATTCCACTCGTCGGCAAATTGTATTCACCAGCCGTGGGTCACGGTGCTGGTGCATTGATTTTGCGCGCGGTCGTAGCGGGGCTGTGTTTGCTACCGCCAACGGTGTTAATGGGCGCGACGCTGCCGGCAATTGCGCGCTGGGTAGAATCATCACCGCGCGGTATTTCGTGGCTCGGGTTTTTTTACGGCGGCAACATTGCTGGCGCGGTGATTGGTAGCGTGCTCGCGGGCTTCTATCTGTTGCGCGTGCATGACCAGTCGGTCGCAACGTATGTTGCCGCGGCGCTCAATCTTGTTGTTGGCGCGCTTGCGTGGGCGATCGCGACAGGCACGCCGGCGCGCGTTGATAGTGTAGCGGCGGGTGCGACGACGCAGAAAGCAGCGATGTCGCCTGC
>JANXUN010000641.1 GCA_025356185.1 Gemmatimonadaceae bacterium | reverse complement strand
AGGTGCGCAATCCCGGCCTCGACCGCGATGGCTACGAGCGCGCCTTCCGCGAGCAGCTCGGCATTCGCGAGACGATCTGGCTCGGCGAGGGATGCGTTGGCGACGATACGCACGGACACGTCGACGACATTGCGCGGTTTGTCGCGCCCGGTGTAGTAGTCTTAGCACACGAGGTCGATAGTGCCGACGACAACCATGCACGCTCACTCGATAACCTGCAGCGCCTGTCTCGTGCGCGCGACGCACGAGACCGTACGCTTCGCGTTGTGACGCTGCCCTATCCGCGCGCCGTTATCATGGACGGGATGCGACTTCCCGCCAGTTATGCAAACTTTTACATCGCCAATAGTACGGTGCTGGTACCGACGTTCAACGATGCCAACGATCGCGTGGCGCTCAACACGATCGCGGAATTAATGCCTCAACATCGCGTCGTCGGAATTCACTCCGTCGATCTGGTATGGGGTCTTGGCACGCTCCACTGTTTGTCTCAGCAGCAACCGTCACCATGCACCCCACGATGAACGACCCGAGTTTGATGCCGCCGTCCGATCCGTCGTCAGGACAGAAAACAGACCCGCCGACCGACCCCAACCTCCCGGAATGGGCTCGTAAGCCAAAAATGTCCGGGAACCCGCTCACGGAGGCGCGTCTGGCGGCGTTTATCGGTCCGCAGTGGCCTAAGTACGCGCGCAAATTTGCGGCCTTCCAAGAAGACCCATCGTTTGTGCCTACGTGGAACTGGAGTGCGGCGCTCGTGCCGTTCGTCTGGTTTCTGTTCCGCAAGCTGTACCTCGCCGCCATTGTGGTCGTCATCGCGCCGGGATTCATTGTCCGGTTGCTGACTGACTCGGATTCGCAGATGACGCAGCAGGAGCTGATGAAAGAGGAAAACCAGTGGTTGTTGCTGGTATACGCCGGGGTCTGGCTGTCGACGGTCATCACCGCAGGCGGACTGGGCAATTGGCTGCTCTTTCGCCGAGCTCGAGCGGCGGCTCGCATCGCCGAGCTGCAAGCGCTCCCCGACGCCGACGCCCTCACGTGGCTACAGCGCGTCGGTGGGGTCAATCGGACTGGGGCCATCCTCGCGATCGCCATTGTCTTGATGATGGCGTATATGAATGGGATGGCGTGAGAGCCCCTAAGGTGACGCCCGGGACGAATGGGGTGTTGTCCCTTAGATGACTGACGCGGAGCTGATCGCTCGGACCCGCGCCGGAGACCCGGACGCCTTTGGCACCCTGGTTTCTCGCTATTACGACGCCTGTTGGCGGTTCGCGTACCACATGCTGGGCGAACGCGCCGATGCGGAAGACGTGGTTCAGGAAACGTATCTGCGAGCCTACCTCGCGATCGGTCGGTATGACGAGCGTGATCAGTTTCGCGGATGGCTATTTCGGATCCTCACCAACCAGTGTCGTAATGCGCTGACATCACGGGGTCGACGGACACGTCGCTTCGTGCAAGACGAGGTGGCTCTCGATACGGCAGCGGCACCGCCTATGGCGGCGGCGCTCGGCGTCGAGGACGCCGCGTTGACCAGGGCGCTGGCCCAACTCGATGCGAACCAACGTGAAGCACTACTTCTCAAATACGCCGAAGGTCTCGAGTATGGGGAGATGTCGGCTATGACTGGCGTCGGTGAGTCTGCGCTCAAAATGCGCGTCAAACGCGGCGTTGATCGGTTGCGGACCCTTTTGGGACCTGTTGATGTCTGATCGCAACGTGCTCCCCTTTCAAGTGCCCGACGAACACGACGCGGAGCTCACGCGTCGCCTTGTCGCGTTGTACGAACGCACGCCCGCCGCGAACGAGCAGCAGATTGCGCGGTGCGTGCGTGGTGTGCGCGAAAGTGCCGAGATCGTGGGTGCCGCGCGTGGTCGCGAGTTTGGTGAGGGCAACGCGCTCAGCGCGCACGTGAGTGCGCCCTATCGTCCTGCCGCACGTTGGATGGTGGGCATCGCTGCCGCTGCGATTCTCGTCGTTGCAACCTTGCGTCCAAGGAGCAACAGCTCAGCTCCATCCACAGACGGCACGTCAGACTCGGTACTCGCATCGCGCGCGACTGTTGCATCAAACGGATCCGTCACGTCGCTCGGCAGTGATGCCGTGCGGTTCGATATCCATCTGCCGGATAGCGCCAAGGCCGTGGCCATCGTCGGCGACTTTAACGGCTGGAATCAAAGCGCGACGCCGATGGCGCAGCGCAGTAAAGGCGGAACGTGGTCGGCCAACGTTGCACTGCTTCCCGGTCGGCATGTGTACGCTTTTGTGGTCGACGGCAAGAAGTGGGTTGTCGACCCGATGGCACCACAGGTCCCGGACGATGGATACGGTCCGTCCAACGCTGTCGTGATCGACCCGTCCAGCAAGTAATGACGACACCGTTCGCGTCGATTGCGTTCATCGCACAGCTGATTGCATCGACTGCCGGAGTGATTCCGCAATCGATGCATGCTGCCGCGCATGACGCGGACGCCGACGTTGCGCAGCCGATGGTGCAGCCCGTGGTGTTTGACGCCACGCGCTTTGATAGTCTCACGGCGATCGGGCTTCGCGCGTTTCTCGATAGCGCAGCCGAACAGGGAATCCCTACTGGTCCGCTCATCGATAAAGCGCTGGAAGGAGCCGGGCGTCACGCCAATCGTGACAAGATCTTGCAAACCGTGCGACAGCTTGCTGCCGCACTCGTTCAGGCCCGCGAAGTGTTGGGAACGACGACGACGCGGGACGAAATCCTGGCGGGCGCGAGCGCGTTGCGCGCCGGCGTCGACGAAAAAGCGCTCTCGGCTATTCGCGCTGCACGTCCCACGGGAAGCATATTGCAGCCGCTCGTCGCGATCACCGACGTTGTCCTTCGCGGCGTGCCGTTGCAGACCGCGCGGGATGCCGTCGCGACCATCGCCAAAATGCCCAACTCCGACGAGGCGTTACGCGGGCTGCAGAGCACGGTTGCCAAGAATTCCGTCCGCGGCCCCGGGATGGCCGTCGATGCGCTGAATCGCTATCTTCGAAGTACGGTATCAGGAAACAATCCTTTGTCTGTGCCACCAGCGACAGACCGCAAACCGACCCGACCGCCCCCGCCGTGACGCACGCACACCGTATCACTTGCGCGTCGCATCTCACTCCGCTGAACTGCTCGCCTGCGGGCGTGCGAGTGCGTGTATTGCGGTTGATTGCCTTCAGTGCACTGTGCTCGGCGACCGCATCATCGATCGCGCTCGCACAGCGCGGAGGTGATGCTCCGATTGCGCCTTCGTCAGCGATCGGCCCTGTAACATCCTCACCGACATTCTCGGTGCTTGGCGTTTCTACCTCCGTCGACGGCGTTGGCGCTCCAGTCTCGCAACGCAGCGAATTGTGGATGGGTGCTACACAGCCGCTTGGTCGATTGGGCAACGTGCGATTTAGTGCCATCGGCAGCGGCAATGTGCGCGCAAAAGATGCGCTTGGCGGCGACCACGCGGCCGAGGGCATTCTTGCGCTGCGCGCGCGGATGCGCTTTCCTGGCGCGCAAGTGTGGAGCGCGGTCAGTTACGGTTACGTCAACGTGAATGGTGATTTGTCCGCACGCGGACTCACACCATTTCTTGGCACTGGATTTGAAGGTTCGCACGTGGACACGACCGTCGCGCGACGCACCGATGTCGGCGCCCTCAGTCGCGCGGAAGCTGGCATACTCACGAATGTCTCTGCGGTCGAACTCTCGTTTGGTTTTTCAGTCGAACGCACGTCGCGTGTCACCACGCAAACGGTCACGCTCGACGAAACATCATTTCCATCGCCGATGGCAATGCCTGGCGGTGGCCACATCATCTCCACGCACACCACACGTTCGCTCCAACGTCGCGATATCGCGACCGGCGTCGCATCAGCTGGATTCCACACGGGCCCGACCACATGGCTCGTGTCAGTGTCGTCACCGGTTGCGACATGGATCAACAGTGACGCGTTGGCGCCCAAGCCGCGTGTCGCTCCAACTATCGCGTCGCTTGCAGTCGTGCAGCCTGTGAATGGATGGCTCTCGGTGATTGGAGCAGCGGCCACGAACTCATCTACGGTTGGTTCAACCGTGATGCGCGATGATCTGGGCACGGGACGCTATCGCAGCTTTTCGCCGGTCGTTGCGCTTGGGTTGCGCATTGCGCGGTTGCCGTTCTTTGGTCATGGCGACGATACACCCAGTGGCATTTTGTCGGTCGAAACACGCACCATTGGTTCGGTCGATTCGGCAACCATCTCGATGCCGACTGATCGCAGTGATGATGCCCTCGCTGATCGCGACACACTGCGCGTCGTGCTCTTGATCGACGCACCAAAGGCCGAGTCAGTCGAGCTCATGGGCGACGCAACGCAGTGGTTGGTGACGCAGATGCTGCGTTCAAAGAACGGACGGTGGCGCGCCGAGCTTAAACTGGCGCCCGGTATACATCGCATCACGGTGCGCACTGACGGTGGCAAATGGATCGCGCCGCCCAATTTACCCGCGGGCAACGATGACTACGGCGCGCCGGTTGGCATGATCATTGTGAAGGGCGCACGCGAGTAACTGCGTGGCGCAAATACAGCAGCACATCATCACGCGTCGCGAATTTGCGGCGCGTTTTTTATTTGTGCCGTTACTTGCTGCCGTTACTTGTTGCCGTTCTTAACGCGAATGCGTTGCGTGGTGCTATCGGCAACACCGGCGCCTGAAATTGCGACGGTGAGTTGATACTCACCGTCGGGCACGGGTGGGAAGTTGATCGTGAGACTACGCCCGAAGCCGCCGTCTTGCCGACCGTTATCAGCAAACTTGATCGCGACGGGAGTAACCGCTTTTGATAAGCCGATCGACGATCCAAGCTTCTGAAAAAAACTCGCACCGATCCGCGTCGCTTTGATCGTGATTGAAAGCGGCGCAAGTGGCGTGCTACTTCGATACATCTCCCAGTACAAACCAATCGTCGTTCCACCCTCAATCTCCAGCGAGCCGTACGCATTTTTTGCGCTCGCTTCGAGAGTAGGCGTCGCAGACGGATCGCCGCGCACCAACACCAAATAGTCGGAGATTAATGCCGACGCCGGGAGTGGTGTCACCGTTTCGCGCGCACGCGCCGCTCGCTTGCTGAGTGGCGCCAACACCTCGAGGCTCGCGAGCATCGGCGCGGTCCCCATGTTGATGAGCAGCGCACCGGCCGCCGTGACACTGTCCTTTTTGACTTGCTTGGGCGGACGGCCATCAAAACCATCGAGCGTGATCGCCGCCGTGTACGGTGCACGTCCCATTTCCAAATCGCGGACAAGCCGATAGCCCGCGGCAACAATAGTGGTGTCACCGCGACGAAAGCGTGCCCACTGATGTGGCAACGCGCCAATGCTCGTCGTATAGCGCGGTGCGTATCGCATGCGCGCGTTTTTGCGTTTGAAGTTCCAATCTTTGTCCGATGCACCTACCGGCTTGTCGATTGCCGCGGGCGTCGGCATGAAATCAAAACTCGGCGTCGGCTCATGGCCAATCACACTGGGCGGACGCGGGTCGGCAACGCCCCCATTCTGAATGGACCACGCCGTCGGCCAACCATAGCGCACCTGGGATTGCAGCATGTACTTGCTGAACCCCACTTCGTACGGCACGCGCCCGAGTGAATGCACGCGCGAGATTGTCCATCGCGCATACATTTCATTCGTCATGTCGTTGGACGGAATCATCCACAGCGGCTGCGCGAGGCGTAAAATGCGCGTGTTTTCCGCTTCACGATTCGCGCACGGAATAGCGTTGTACTTCGCGGCCATTCCTTGATCGATAATCCACGTGAGATCGGTCCACTGACAGCGTTGCGTTGCGGGCATCAATTCGAGTGCACGCGTAAACGCGCGAGTCGCTGCTTCGTGTCTATTGGCAACATGCGCCGCGAGCCCTTCAAGCGACGCGCACCACCAATCGGTACCCTGACATGCGCGCGCCACCATCAACGCGCTATCCAGTTGCGCCGCTTCAATCGCGTAGCGCACGCGCATGCCGACTACCCAGTCGTCCTTGGGCTCGGCCTCGTTCGCTTGCTTGAGCAGTTGCAGCAACTCGAGACGTTCAAGCTTTGCATCGTTACGCTCATCCGGAGGCGGCACATCGCCGTTGTTGTTCCAGTAGCACAATTCGTCGCCACCAAAATTCACTTCGCAAAAGGCGTCAGCGCCGCCGTTGTAAAAACGCAATCCCTGCCGGTGATTGCGCTCAAATTGATCCTGCTGCGCGCGTGCTTGTGCGGACAGCGCGCTGAGGCGAGTCTTCTCGCCCGCAAGTGGATCGTTGGCGGGGAGCGCGCGCGTGGTGTCCTGCTTGCGTCGATCGGGTTGCGCAGAGAGCGACGGTGCCGCGCTACAGACTAGCGCGGCACCGAGAAGCATCGAACGCAGCGCGGTCACGCGCGCGCATGATGAAGACCACAACGAATTCGGCACCGACAATCTCCGGAGAAAACGTCACCTGCGACCGACGTTGAAGGTAACTCCGAGGGGCGCGATGCACTTAAAATGCAACTCGCATCCCTGCCGACAGCGCAAAGTTGTGCGTGAGGTCGCTCTTCACGTGCACGCCAATGGCGTCGTCAGAGTTAAATCGGCCGATCCAGTCCTTTGCTTGGATGCGCAAGCCAAGGCTGCGTGTGAAACCGACATCGACACCGATCGCACCCGTGTAGGCCAAATTGGTCGCATGCACGTTGAGCACGGATTTGGTGATATGGCTCGTCATGCCACCGACTCCGCCCTGCACGAACGGCGCAACGCCAACGGCCCCCGCGTTTGCACCGCCCAACTCGAGTCCTACGTCATACAACCAGGTCTTTGCACTGCCTATGGTGACACCGCCGATGATGGGCACCCCTACCTGTAGGTCACCACTCGCGTACGCGACGTTGCCGACGAGAGATAGTCCGTGTACGACACGGGCACTGCCTTGAAGGCCGACCATCGGAGAGTTGCTTGTCGACAGGTTGGTACCGAGCGGGCCTTTATACCACGCGCCGGTAACAAGGTAGCCCGCGTACGGCGTGAGGCTGGCTCCGTTCCGGGTTTGAGCGGCAACGGTGACAGCGGTGGTTGAGATGGCGGCTAGCACAGCGGCGAATCGAACGACGGAACGCATGGAGAACTCCGAGTAGAGGGACATTGGGAGTAATCGCAACCAGTGCGCCACGCCCGGCGCTTTTGTTAAGCACTTGCAATAGAAGCGGTTAACACACAATCACAGCCGACGGTTCTCCAATGTGTCCATTTTTTAGGACAAATTACACAGTGCGTTATGGGTCGTGGAGTGTCTGAGTTTTGTGCGGTCGATCACACAAAGCTCCTGAGTCCCATGCACTTTCAAACGGCCTTACTTTGCAGTGATGACTGTGACTAAGCTCGCACCGAAACCGGCGGTGGTTTTGCTTTCCGGCGGATTGGACTCCACCACCGTGCTCGCGGTCGCGAAGCGGGACGGCTTCACGCCCTATGCAATGACCTTTCGCTACGGGCAGCGGCACTCCGTCGAAATCGAGGCGTCGCGCCACGTCGCGGCCGCGCATGGGGTCGCGCAGCATGTCGTCGTAGACATCGACCTTCGCCAATGGGGCGGCTCGGCGCTCACGGCCGACGTCGCCGTCCCGAAAGATCGCGACGTCGAGAGCGATTCGACCGAGATTCCCGTCACCTACGTGCCTGCGCGCAACACGATCTTTTTGTCGTTCGCACTCGCGTGGGCCGAGGTCTTAGGCGCGAAGGCGATTTTTATCGGCGTCAACGCGCTCGATTACTCAGGCTATCCCGATTGCCGTCCCGAGTACATCGACGCCTTCGCGCGAATGGCCAATCTTGCGACGCGAGCGGGCGTCGAGGGTGCGGACCATCTCAGAATTCACGCGCCGCTGCAGCATTTATCAAAGGCGCAAATTGTCGCGCTCGGGCAGTCACTAGGTGTCGACTATTCCATCACCACCAGCTGTTACGACCCGGCCCGCGATGGCACCGCCTGTGGCCATTGTGACGCGTGCCAGCTACGACTGCGCGGTTTCTCGGCCAATGGACTCGCAGATCCGATTGCGTACGCGGCAAACGGCGAGCAGCACTAATGCGCATTCACGAATGACGTACACCGTGAAGGAGTGCTTTTACACGCTGCAGGGCGAGGGCGTTCAAGCCGGACGCGCGGCTGTGTTCTGTCGATTTTCGGGGTGTAACCTCTGGACCGGACGCGAAGCAGATCGTGCGACAGCGGTGTGCTCATTTTGCGATACGGATTTCGTCG
>JANXUN010000607.1 GCA_025356185.1 Gemmatimonadaceae bacterium | reverse complement strand
CGATGGCCGAGCACATGAGCGGCATGACGACCCACATGATGGGCATGATGGAGCAGATGCAGTCCATGATGAAGGACTCGCAAATGCCGAAGGATCCCAAGATGCAGCATGACATGGATGACATGCAGATGAAATTGGGCGCGATGTCGCAGAGCATGAGCAAGATGCTCACCTCGATGGAGAACATGCACAAACACATGGGGACTACGCCTCCGCCCAAGAAGCCATAAATACTCGACCGATTCGCGTACGGACAGCCCCTCGAACGTTCATCAAACGCCCAGTGCATGCCTTGCAGAAACGGCGATCACGCCTTTACACGATTTCGTTTCTCGCCTGCGGCATTTGGTTGATTGCCTTGGGGCTGTACTTCATCTTTCTTCGACCCGCTCTGCTACCGGAAGATTTGCGGTATATGGGAGCCAGCGCGCGTGACATGCAGGACATCGTACCAGGGCTGCAGCGTTGGACGCACCACGTGTTCACCGTCATGGGCGGATTCATCGCCGCGTCGGGCCTGCTCGCCATAACGGTTGCATTGCATTCCGGTGGTGGAACAACGAATTCAGCACAAATTGTGCTGGCGCTGGCCGGAGTGCTCACCGTCGGGCTCATGAGCGTCACCAACTTTCAGATCAACTCCGACTTTAAGTGGTTACTGCTCGTGCCTGCGCTCATCTGGGCATTCGGTTTACTGGCGAATTTGAGTTTGAGGTCGGGTAACGGTGTACCGGCAGGCAAATACGTCGGCGAAAATGCCAATCAATAAGCACCTGTGGGTGCTGCTCGGTTGTGTCTTTGTCGTGATGATTGGATTCGGCATCACGCTGCCGGTGTTGCCGTTTTACGTGGAACGACTGGCGCTGGAAGGCGGTGCGTCGAGGGAAGCAATTGTACTGCATGTAACCCTGTTGACTGGCGTCTACGCGTTGATGCAACTCCTCTTTGCGCCAGTGTGGGGAAGTTGGTCGGATCGCGTCGGGCGCCGACCGCCGATCCTGATCGGCATTGCAGGATACATCGTTGCGCAGATTCTGTTCGGGCTTGCAACGTCGCTGTGGTTGCTGTATCTGGCCCGCATTTTCGGTGGCATTCTGTCATCGGCGACTTTGCCTGTTGCCGGTGCGTACGTTGCCGATTTGACGTCAGAGGCGGAGCGCAGTCGCGGAATGGCGTGGTTCGGCACGGCGGTCAGCCTCGGCTTCGTTGTCGGGCCCGCACTCGGCGGTACGTTGTCGCAGAGTGATTTGCATCTCAATGTCAAATTCGGACACCTGCTGATCAACAGTTTTTCAGTCCCGTTTTTTGCCGCAGCACTGATCGGACTAATTACGCTGTTCGTATGTATGCGTTGGCTGCAAGAGTCGTTGCCCACGACCGGGGCCGGCCGACGCGTGAAACCGAGCCGGTCGAGTTGGCGACCGCTCGTGCGAACGCTCGCGCCGTTTCTCGGACTCGCACTCGCCGCCCAATTCGGACTTGCAACGTTCGAGGCGATCTTTGCTCTCTACGCGCAAGTGAAATTCAGTTACGGTCCCGGGCAGGTCGGACTCGTATTTGTGGTCTGTGGGTTAGTCATGACAGTGTTTCAACTAGGCGTTGTGGGGCTGCTAGCGGGACACATTCGCGAGCTGCGGCAAATCGGCGTGGGATTTGCACTGATGGGGACGAGCATGGCACTGCTCGTGGTACCGAGCAGGCGATTTTCTGTCTTGCTGTTGGTTGGGCTGCTCGCCTCTGGTACCGCGCTCGTGTCACCGAATCTCGCGGCCTTAATCTCGAAACGCAGCGGAACTGGCGGCACCGGCGCAGCCCTCGGCGCGCAAAATGCGGCGAATAGTTTTGGACAAGTCACCGGGCCGATTCTGGGCGGGGCGCTTTTTCTGTGGCAAACCAATGCGCCGTATGTGCTGACCGGAGTGATGTTGATCGCCGTGTCCGCACTCATTGCGTACTCCGTGTTGGCTCGCAAGCAAGCGGCCGTGTTCGCACCATAACGCGCACCACCCAACAAGCACTATCACTTTTCAGGGAGCATCCACCATGAGCTGCTGCAGCGATGTGATGAAACCGCTAGTCGGATCTTCGTGTTGTACGCCAAAAGAATCAGCCGCACAGGCCGCACGTGCCATGCGCGATTCGGGGTGTGGCTGCGCACCAATTGTGGAGAATCGGGAGAACCTCAAACTGGTAGGCGTGGTGACGGAGCGTGATGTGTGTTGCAGCGTTGTCGCCGACGACCGGCACGGTGCAGACGTAGCCGTGGAGGAAATCATGCAGCCCGCGCATGCCTGCTGTACTACCGATCAGTCCATCGAACATGCTCGTCACAAACTGCAGGAGTATCAAGCGGCCAGTTTACCCGTGGTGAACAAAGCCGGGAGTTGCTGCGGACCCGTGAGCGTTCACGAACTCCACCGGCCATAACGCAACAGCAAGATGAATTTCATGCATCCGTTTGACCCAACCACGAGCACGCAACCTCGGCCCTTGGCTGTTGCTTTTCCGGTTGGCTATCACCATCTGCATCCGGATGTCAGCCTGAATTTTCAGATGAATCGTTGTTTCAATTGGGTGGGCGACACCAGAATGTTGAACGAAATGCGATCAGTTACGCCCTTCATTGATACCGTGGCCGACTTTACGCGCGAATTCATGACGCTCGCCGAGCGCGCGCTACGTGTTCGCGAGTGGCTGAAAGGGGCGTTCTACCTGCGCGCTGCCGAGTTTTTCATGCTGCCCCGCAATCCGGCCAAACATCCCTGCCGTGAGCGATTTCTTCAGCTCGTGAAGACGCAGTATGACGTGCAGGAATCGGACCGCTCCAGCATTCCGTACGAAGGGGGCGCGCTTTCAGCCTATCGGTTCACCCCGGCGTCGCCCAAGGGAACTATCGTCGTGTTTGGAGGCTTCGACAGCTATATCGAAGAATTGTTTGTGTTCCTGTTCGCGTTGCGTGACGCGGGCTACGAGGTCATCGCTTTCGACGGTCCAGGCCAGGGCAGTGCGTTGGAAGATTTTCAACTACCCTTGACTCACGAATGGGAAAAGCCTGTCAAGATTGTGCTGGACTACTTTGATGTGGACGACGTGACGCTCCTGGGACTTTCGCTTGGAGGAGGGCTTGTTATTCGCGCCGCCGCTTTCGAACCCCGTGTTCGGCGCATCATTGCCGACGACGTGCTGACGGACTTTTCCGAAGTGGTGTTGGGACAGGTCAACGGCGCGACGCGCCTGGTACTCAAGGCCCTCGTAATTATCCGGGCAATCAGGACGATCAATGCGCTTCTGACACGCGCGGCAAAACGCAGTCCCGTCATTGCCTGGGGATTGGAGCAGGGGCAACATGTCACGGGCACGCACTCGCCATACGAGTTTCTGCTCAAGGTGCGTTGCTTCACAACCGCTGCCATTTCAGCACGCGTCACGCAGGATGTGTTGTTACTGGCGGCCGCGCACGATCACTATGTGCCGCGAAGCCAGCTCGATGATCAGGTGAAGACACTGCGCCACGCACGGTCGCTCACAACTCGGGTGTTTACGCGGGCCGAGCACGCACAGAATCACTGTCACATTGGGAATCTGGCCCTGTCGCTCAAGGTCATGGTGGACTGGCTGGATTCAATGGCAACGCAAAAAGGGAGAACCGTTCGATGAGCACCACGCAACCATTACCCGCCGACGAACTGCACCGCATGCATGCGTACTGGCGCGCCGCCAATTATCTGTCCGTCGGTCAGCTTTACCTGGCGGAAAATGCGCTGTTGCGTGAGCCGCTGCACATCGACCACATCAAGCAACGACTGCTTGGACATTGGGGCACCACTCCCGGTCTGAATTTTCTTTACGTGCATCTCAACCGTGCGATCAAGCTGTACGACTTGAACGTGATGTACGTGTGTGGCCCGGGTCACGGCGGTCCCGGCATGGTAGCGAACACGTATTTGGAAGGCACTTATAGCGAGCTGTATCCGAACATCTCACTGAATGCCGCGGGGCTTGAGAAGTTGTGCCGGCAATTTTCCTTTCCCGGTGGAATTCCGAGTCACGCATCGCCCGAAACGCCGGGTTCGATCAACGAGGGTGGCGAATTGGGTTACTCGCTCATGCACGCGTACGGCGCAGTGTTCGACAATCCAGGGTTGTTGGCGGCGTGTGTCATTGGGGACGGCGAAGCAGAGACCGGTCCGCTCGCTGCCAGTTGGCACTCCAACAAGTTCTTGAATCCGATCCACGATGGCGCAGTGCTTCCCATCTTGCATCTGAACGGGTACAAGATTGCCAATCCGACGGTATTGTCGCGCCTACTTGATCACGAACTGGAAAGCCTGCTCACAGGGTATGGACACAAACCGTATTTCGTTTCCGGTGATGATCCGGAAACAATGCACCAACTGATGGCTCAAACGCTGGACGTTGTGGTTAACGAAATCAAACAGCTGCAGCAAGCGGCGCGGCAGCACGGCTTTACCGAACGACCGCGATGGCCGATGATTGTGCTTCGTTCGCCTAAGGGCTGGACCGGACCGAAATTTGTAGACGGAGTACCGGTTGAGAATTCATTCCGTTCCCATCAGGTGCCGTTAGCAAATCCGCGCACCAAGCCGCAGGAGTTTGCACTGTTGGAAGCGTGGTTGCGGAGTTACAAAGCCGAAGAACTGTTTGACGCCGATGGACGTCTGTTACCCGAGTTGGCCGACCTCGCTCCGAAGGGCGAGCGTCGGATGGGTGCGAACCCACATGCCAACGGCGGACTGCTGCTTAAAGATCTCGATCTGCCGGATTTTCGTGACTACGGCGTTGACGTTTTGCATCCGGGCGCTGTTGAAGGCGAAGCGACGCGGGTGATGGGCACGTTTCTGCGCGACGTCATGAAACGCAGCGAAGCAAGTCGGAATTTTCGCGTGATGGGGCCCGACGAAACCGCGTCGAACCGCCTCGGCGCATTGTTCGAAATCACGGGACGCGCATTCACGGGAACAACGTTGTCTACGGACGACCACATTTCGGCGGATGGCCGAGTCATGGAGGTGTTGAGCGAACATCTGTGTCAGGGGTGGCTGGAGGGATATCTGCTTAGCGGGCGACACGGATTCTTCAGCTGTTATGAAGCGTTCGTCCACATCATCGATTCGATGTTCAACCAGCACGCCAAGTGGCTCAAGGTCACGCGTGGTATACCATGGCGCCGTCCCATTGCGTCGCTGAATTATCTGTTGACGTCGCATGTTTGGCGACAGGATCACAACGGATTCAGTCATCAGGATCCGGGGTTCATCGATCACGTCGTCAACAAGAAGGCCGAAGTCGTGCGCGTATATCTCCCACCCGATGCAAACACGTTGCTATCGGTCACCGATCACTGCTTGCGAAGCCGCCACTATGTGAATGTGATTATCGCGGGCAAGCAACCGGCGTTGCAATATCTCGATATGGATGCCGCCATCAGGCATTGCGCCATAGGAATTGGTCGGTGGGGTTGGGCCAGCAACGATGACGCGGTCGAACCTGATATCGTGATGGCCTGTGCTGGTGACGTGCCCACTCTGGAGACCCTCGCCGCCGTGGATATTCTCCGTCAGCGTTTGCCGAACCTCAAGGTGCGCGTCGTCAATGTGGTCGACTTGATGGTACTGCAACCGGTCATCGAGCATCCACATGGTCTCTCAGACGAACAATTCGACGCGCTTTTTACCGTCAATAAACCAATCGTATTCGCCTATCACGGATATCCGACGCTCATTCACCGACTGACATACCGCCGCACGAATCACCAGAACCTGCATGTGCGGGGTTACAAGGAGGAGGGCACGACTACTACAGCGTTCGACATGACGGTGCTGAACGATCTCGATCGCTTTCACCTGGTGATGGACGTCATCGATCGCGTTGAACGACTCGGCGCGGCCGGAGCCGAGGTGAAACTGGCAATGCGAGAGAAACTGCGGGAGCATCACGATTACATTCGCATTCACGGGGATGACATGCCTGAAATTCGCGATTGGACGTGGCCAATTGCATGAAGATTCTGGTGCTCAATCCCGGAAGCGCGACGATTAAGTTCGCCTTGTATGAGCAGGTGCATTCGGCTCCTGCCTGGGTTGGGGACCGCCCCACGGTGTTGGCAAAAGGCAGCATTGAGCGTATCGGAGCGCCAGACGCGGCGATCACTGTAACGTTTGGGGCGCGAGAGCCGGTAACCGAGTCGGTCGACGCTTCTGAACCACCGCAAGCCGTTGAACACATTCTTCAGCGCTTGCTCGCAGCTGATGCCGTAAGTCGTGACACAGCGGCGCGCATTGACGCAGTCGGGTGTCGGGTGGTGCACGGCGGATCCAAATTGCTGAATCCGACGCCCGTCACGCCCTCAGTGCTCGACGACATGCGCGCGCTCAAGGATCTGGCGCCGCTCCACGTTCCGACGGACATCGCGGTCATCGAGCGGGTGCAGCGGCTTCTGCCCGGAATTCCAGTTGTCGCAGTGTTCGACACGTCGTTCCATCAAACGATTCCAGAAGTCGGGAATACCTATGCACTGCCGGCTGAGTTGCGCGTCAGACACGGTCTGCGACGGTACGGCTTTCACGGCATCTCGCATTCCTACGTGTCGCAGCAGTATCTGAAACTCACGAAACGTGACGCACTCGGAACCAAAATCATTACCTGCCATCTGGGGAGTGGTGCCAGCCTCTGCGCCGTGCGGGATGGGCGCAGTGTGGACACCAGTATGGGGCTCACACCGATGGAGGGGCTTATGATGGGCACACGCTCCGGCGATGTTGATCCGGGACTGATACTGTACCTGATTCGTTCCGCTGGCATGACGGGGACGCAGGTGAACGAATTGCTTAATCATGAAAGCGGACTTCAAGGCATATCAGAGTTGAGCGCCGATGTTCGGGAGTTGGAGGATGCAGCCGCCACCGGAAACGCCAATGCGGAACTGGCGTTGGAGCTGTTCGCATATCGCGCGTGCAAATATGTGGGCGCGTTTGCGGTAGTGCTTGAAGGC
>JANXUN010000600.1 GCA_025356185.1 Gemmatimonadaceae bacterium | reverse complement strand
CGATGGCCGCCGAGATTCTCGTCGTGACGCCGGCCATTCGCGCCTTGATTCGTGACGACAAAGTGCACCAGATCTACTCGCTCATGCAGTCCGGAAAGAAGTTTGGCATGCAGACGCTCAACGATGCGTTGTATCAGCTATACGTCACGCGTCAGGTGAGCGCCGACGAATGTGTGCGGTCGTCCAGCGACCCCAATGAGTTCTTGCGCATGATCGGCAAGGGCCCCAACGACGATCCGATGCATTCGTCGGGTGGACGTCCGGTCGAGCGCACGTTGGTTGGTGGATTGAAGCGTTAGGGAGTCGGCAACACCCGTTTATGCACACGTCAGGTTCAAGAACTTCGCAGCACATTCGACCAGGATCGTAACGATGCCCCAGTTTACGTATACCGCGCGCGGTTCGAGCGGCGAACTCAAGTCATCCACCATCGATGCGCCAAGCCGCGATGACGCGGTCGCGCAGCTGCGTCGTCAGCGCCTGACGATCATCAAGGTTGATGAAAGCAAAGCGACGCCCAAGAAAAGTATGGGCACGATCAAGATGCGTGATATCGTGATTTTCACGCGTCAGTTTTCAACGATGATCAATGCCGGTTTGCCACTCGTGCAGGCGCTCGATATTCTCTCGCGCCAGTCTGAAAACAAAGCGCTGGCCGCGACCGTGCGCGAAGTCGTGTTTGACGTCGAGTCGGGTAACACGGTTGCCGACGCGATGCGCAAACATCCCAAAGCGTTTTCTGATCTCTACACGAACATGGTGGCCGCCGGTGAGGCAGGTGGTATTCTCGATACCATCTTGAATCGATTGGCGATCTTCATGGAAAAGAACGACGCGCTGGTGCGCAAAGTGAAAGGCGCTATGATCTACCCCACGGTGATCATGTGCGTCGCCGCGTTGTGCGTGATCATCCTGTTGTGGAAGGTCATTCCCGTGTTCGCCAGCATGTTTGGCAGTGTTGGAATGGAGCTGCCACTGCCCACAAAAATCGTCATTGGGATGTCTGCGTTCTTGAACGCATACTGGTGGGGGTTAATGCTAGGCGCGGGCGGTCTGTTTTATGGAATCAAAAACTGGTATAAGACGCCAACGGGTCAGTTAGCGATCGATAAAATGATGCTGCATGTGCCGGTACTCGGCGACGTGCTGCGCAAGTCGGCAGTGTCGCGCTTTACGCGCACACTGGGCACGCTGATTTCATCCGGCGTGTCGATTTTGGACGGCTTGGAAATTACGGCGCGCACATCGGGCAATCGCGTGGTGCAGGATGCGATCATGGGCAGCCGAGCGAGCATCGCGGGCGGTGAAACGATCGCGGCGCCGCTGCAAAAGAGCGAAGTGTTTCCGCCGATGGTGATCAGCATGATCGCCGTTGGTGAACAGACTGGTGGTCTTGACGAAATGCTTACAAAAATCGCCGACTTTTACGATGACGAAGTCGACGCGGCGGTGAGCGCGTTGCTGTCGTTGTTGGAGCCGATCATGATCGTGTTCTTGGGCGTGGTCGTCGGCGGCATGATCGTGGCGATGTACCTGCCAATCTTCGACATGGTGAACGCGGTCAAATAGCGTTATCGGTTGTCGGTCATCGGTTACCTGTCTCGTGCAGGCGAACGCGCAAACCGGCCAGATCGCCCCCTTCGCGTCTCACTGCGGCTTTGCCGCAGAAAGACGCTCGGGGTGATCTGGCCGGTTTGCGCTTGTACCTACCGATAGCGCGTGCCGTCGCGCATCACGAACACCACCTGCGCGAGGGCCGTGATGTCGCGCGTCGGGTCGCCGTTTACCGCAATCAGGTCGGCGTCGTAACCCGCGGCGATGCTGCCGATGCTATCGCCCAATCCAAGCGCTGTCGCGCCGGCCGATGTCGCGGAGACAATCGCCGCCATGGGAGACTGTCCCGCCTTCACGCGACACGTCAGCTCTTCCGCATTCCGACCATGCGCGAGCGCGACGGCGTCGGTGCCAAATACAATTTTGAGATTTGGCGTCTTCAGTGCGCGCGCATACATCGCCGATGCGATGGGCAGCACGGCCTTGAGCGGCGCCAGCGACGAGTCAGTAAAGCTGTAGGCGTCGGGGTGGTCGATGTAGTTCTGAAACACGAGGCACACCTGTGGATCAAAGATGGTGCCGTGTTCCGCCATTAGTCGCAGCTCACTGTCGGTGACGTACGAGCCGTGCTCGATTTGCGTGCAGCCGCCCATCACCGCCGCGCGCACGCTTGCGGCACTGATCGCGTGCACGACACTGCGCAGTCCGACCGCCTTCGCCTCGCTGCAGATTGCCGCGATCTGTTCGTCGGAAAGAGTTTGCGCGCCGCCTGAGCCAAGACCACTCGACGC
>JANXUN010000418.1 GCA_025356185.1 Gemmatimonadaceae bacterium | reverse complement strand
TGGATGTCGGTCGACGTAAGCAAAGACGGCCGCATGATCACGTTTGACCTCCTGGGCGACATCTACACGATGCCGGCGGCCGGCGGTAAGGCAACGCCGCTTACGCGTGGCATGGCGTTTGATGGTCAACCGAGATTTTCGCCCGACGGAAAAAAGGTTGTGTATGTGAGTGATCGTACGGGCGGCTACAACCTGTTTACGCTATCGGTCGACAAAAAAGACACTGTTCAAATCACGACCGGCAACACCAACGCGTACGAATCGCCAACGTGGACGCCCGACGGCAAGTACATCATCGCGACGCGCGGCACCAAGCTGTGGATGTTTCCGGCCGACGGCGGCACAGGCGTGCAACTCATTCGCGATCCCGTCACCCCGGCCGCGGGGCGTGCAGGTGCCGCCCCAGCACCAGATGTGGAGCGTGAAGAAGGCGCGGCCTTCGGAAAAGACCCACGCTATGTGTACTTCGCGCAGCGTCGCGGTCGATGGGTGTACAACACACCGATGGGCGACTACTCGCTTATGCAGTACGATCGCGAAACCGGCGATGTCACCACAAAAGAAGCGAGATGGGGATCGGCATTTCGTCCAACGTTGTCGCCTGACGGAAAGTGGCTGGTGTACGGCACGCGGTACGTTGATCAAACACGTTTGCGCGCACGCAACATTGCGACGAACGAAGAGTCGTGGTTAACAGGTGCTGTTGCACGCGACGATCAGGAGTCACTCGCGACGCTTGATGTGTATCCCGGCATGTCGTTCACGCCCGACTCCAAGTATTTGGTCGCGTGGTGGAACGGCAAGTTGAACAAGATTGATATGGCCACGAAGGTCGTCACCGACATTCCGTTCGATGTCGATGTGGTGCAGGCGTTGGGTCCAAAGGTTGCGTTCGACTATCCAATTTCAGATTCGGCGACGTTTGTTATCAAACAAATTCGCGACGCCGTGCCAAGCCCTGATGGAAAGCGCTTGGCGTTCGTGGCGCTCGATCATGTGTATACGATGGACTATCCGAACGGCACACCAAGGCGTTTGACGAACGCGAAGTACGGCGAGTTCCAGCCGGTGTGGAGTCCTGATGGTGCGTACATCACGTACACAACGTGGGCCGACACGATCGGCTACCTGGCGCGCATGCGCAGCGACGGCAGCGGGACATCGCAGCGTCTCACACCCGACGGCGCGTTCTGGGCGAATCCGGTGTACACGCCAAACGGCCAACGAATTCTCGCAAACAAATCGTCAGCGCGCGCATTTCGCACGGGCGCCGGTGGTCGCGGTGGTGCGGGCACCGTCGAACTCGTGTGGATTCCCGCTGGTGGTGGTGCCTCGACGTTCATCGCGAATAGCATCAACGACGTGCATTTCTCGGCGCGCGATACGTCGCGGATTTTTGCCTACAGCGGCGGTCGCGGATTGTACTCACTGCGATGGGATGGCACCGAGATCAAACCAATTTTGCGCGTGTCAGGCGCAGCAGCGGGCGGTGCAGGCGGCGGCGGTGGTCGCGGCGCGGGGGCGAGTTGGGCGCGCATTTCGCCCGACGGGCAGCGTGTGCTCGCGCAAGTGAATCTCGATTTGTATTACATCCCCGACATCCCGTGGCCGGGCGGTGCAGAGCCAACAGTGACCGTCGGCGGAGCAAATGCGGGAGCCGTACCCACCGCGGACTTTCCCTCGCGCAAACTGACCGATATCGGCGCGCAGTTTCCATCGTGGGGACCCGACAGCAAGTCGATTCATTGGTCCATCGGTAACGCGCACGCGGTGTATGATATCGAGCGCGCGATCGCGTTTGATGACTCGGTGCGTCGCGCAAATCCGCGTCCGGCCGCCGGTGGCGTAGGTGGTGGTGCCGGCGACTCCGCAGTAGCGCCCGGCGCGGGTCGCGGTCGTGCGCCGGCTGCTACGTACAAAGCGGTGGAAACGCGCATTCGCGTCAATGCACCGCGCGATATGCCGACAGGCTCGGTGGTGCTGCGCGGTGCGCGACTTATCACGATGAACGGCAAAGAAGTCATCGAAAAGGGTGACGTCGTCGTGACGAACAATCGGATTGTCGCGATTGGAAAGAGCGTCAAGGTGCCGGCCGGCGCACGCGTCATCGATGTCAGTGGCAAGACCATCATCCCAGGTTTTGTCGACACGCACGCGCATTTGCGCGTCGCCGCCAACATTCACCGCGATCCCGTGTGGAGCTACGCGGCCAATCTCGCGTACGGTGTCACCACGGCGCGCGATCCGCAGACGGGCACCACTGATGTGTTGAGCTACGAAGATCAGGAAAAAGCTTGACTCGTTCCTGCGCCGCGTATTTACTCCACAGGTCCTGGAGTATTCGCCGCGGAAAACATTCGCAGTTTAGAGAACGCCCGCACGGTATTGAAGCGTTACGCCGAGTACTACGATACAAAGACAATCAAGGAATATCAGACCGGCAATCGCGAAGTGCGGCAGTGGGTGATTCAGGCGGCGAACGAACTCAAGCTCATGCCGACTACAGAGGGCGGACTTGACTACAAGATGAACATGACTGAAGCGATCGACGGTTACAGCGGACATGAGCACACGATTCCAACGTATCCGTTGCACAGCGACGTGTTCAAACTGTTGGTCGAATCCGGCATCACGTATACGCCAACGATCATCGTAGCGTACGGCGCTCCGTGGGCCGAAAACTATTGGTATGAGCACATGGATTTGCTCAACGACAGCAAGTTGCAGCTGTTCACGCCGTGGAGCGATCTGGAAGGAAAGATCTTGCGTCGTGGTGGTTCGGCCGGTGCAGTGACCACAAAAGCAGAAGCGGGATGGTTTCACGATTCGCAATACGCGTTCAAGCAGATCGGTGGCGATATCAAAAATCTTATTGACGCCGGCGGACGCTCAGGCATCGGGTCGCACGGCCAGCAGCAAGGCATTGGCTATCATTGGGAACTGTGGAACATCGGCATGGGCGACGGCATGACACCGATGGACGCACTCACGATTGCCACGCGTCACGGCGCGGAAGCGCTCGGTCTTTCAAAGGACTTGGGAACACTTACCGTCGGCAAGCTGGCCGACATGGTGATCTTTGACAAAAACCCACTCGTGAACTTGCAAAACACGATGGGCATCAAATACGTGATGAAGAACGGTCGGTTGTACGACGCGACCAATCTCGATGAGATCTATCCGCGTCAGCTCAAGGGCGCGCCGTTCCCGTGGAACGAGGACGATTCGCCAACGCGGGATAAGGGGAGAAAGCCGTAGGCAGACATTAGGCGTACGTTGACACATCTGGGGAACTTTACGGGTCGTATACCGCTAGGTGATGTGTGGTCGGTTGGGGTTTTGAGTTGTCAACAGTTCGAGACGCTAGGAGATATCGTGAAGAGACTTGGAACATTGCTGACGGCGACGATGCTGATGGTCGGCGCTGCATTTGGTACTGCTCGGGCGCAGGCGATGAAAACGCCGGCGGGTATGCAATCGGTCGTCTTCGCCGGCGGCTGTTTTT
>JANXUN010000561.1 GCA_025356185.1 Gemmatimonadaceae bacterium | reverse complement strand
CGACGAACTGAAGCATCGCAACTGATATGACTTCGGCAGCACGAGCACGGCGCGGCCTTCGGATCGCGCCGTCGCTCGTTTCAGGTGGTATCGCCACGATCATATTGCTCGCGACGTACCTCGCGACGGCCGCTCCGGATCTCACGTTTTGGGATTCGACTGAGCTGATCACTGCGGCGCACACGCTGGGTATTCCCCATGAACCGGGAACGCCGTTGTGGGTGCTGATGGCGCACATCGCGACACGGGTGTTTGAGAGCGCCGGACCCGCGCGCGCAGTGGTGCTTTTATCTGCTTTGTCTACTGCGTTGGCAGGTGGGATCGGTGCCGCAATGGCGACGCGTTGGATCGGAACGCGCGGTGCCGTTGCCGCTGCGGTGAGCGCAGGCGCGATGTCGACGGTCTGGACCAATGCAACCGAAGCGGAGGTCTACGCGGTCTCCTTGTTGGCATCGGTCGCGATGCTCGCGGCTGGCGAACACGCTGGTCGCGCTGATGTCAGCGATGAGACTCGTGCTCGCGCCCGCGGCGTCATTGTGTTCCTCGCGGCGCTCGCCATTCCGCTGCACTTGAGTGTGCTCGTCGCGCTGCCCGGCGCCATTGCGCTTGCGTGGCGGGGCTCACGACCCACCGTTCGCGACGTTGTCGGATGGAGTGCACTTGCGGCATTGGCGCTATCGGCCGTTGCAATTCTGCCGATGCTCTCGGCTCAACATCCAGTACTCGACGCAGGTCATCCGGTCACGCTGCAGGCGCTCGTTGATGTACTGCAACGCAAACAATTCGCTGTTTCACCAATGTGGCCGCGTAATGCACCGCTGTGGTTGCAACTTGGCAATTTCTTTGAATGGGCGGACTGGCAGGTCGCGCTGGGGTTGCATCCAAACGTCGCGCCGTCGTGGTCGCGCACGCCGCTCACCGTCGCATGGGTGTGGCTTGCGGCTTTGGGATTGCGCGCGCTGTGGCGTCATGACGCGCGTGTTGGTCGAGCGATGGTTGTGCTGTTGGTGGGCGCAAGCGCGGGTGTCGTTGTCTGGCTCAACTTGCGCCTCGGTCCGTCGTACGGAGTAAATCTGCTGCCCGCCCGTGCCATTCATGAAGCGCGTGAGCGAGACTACTTTTTTGTGCTCGCGTTTTGGACGTGGGGATTGTGCGCTGGAGCAGGGATGGCGTTTATCGCCCAACAGTTTGCGCGACGCGTTCCCACTGACGCTGGGGTAGGAATCGTGCGTCGGGTGCTCACAACACTGCCATACGCGTTAGCGCTTGTCCCTCTGATCGCCAATCGCGAGGAGATGGATCGCTCGCGCGAGCCGGTGGCGTCGTTGCCGCGCACGATCGCCCGGCACCTCCTTGACGGTGTACCATCACACGGCGTGCTGTACGCGGCGGGCGACAACGACACTTTTCCGCTCTGGTACCTCCAAATCGTCGAGCAGTATCGTCCCGACGTTACGGTCATTGCCGTGCCGCTACTCGGAGCACCGTGGTATCGCGAGCAGCTGGCTCGCGAACAGAACCTTCCGTCAGAGCCCAGCGGCTCGAGTTGGGCGGGGCTCGCACCGGTGCTCAACGCGTCGGGGCTAGGCGTCTTGCGGGCTCGCCGCCCGATGCGCGTGAGCGTCCAGCTTTCGGCCGAGGAACGTCGTCAGATCGATCCGACGGTCGGGTGGCTGCTCGAGGGCATGGTGTACGCGCCGAGCAATGCCATCACGGCCGGTTCGGTCGGTTTAGTGCCGGCCGCGCTGGTTTCTGCCGGTGATCGAGTGTCGCCCTCCGCACTAAAGCCCGTGGCTCGAGGCGTCGATCGCACGGCGATTTATATGCAAGCATTGTTGTATTGCACGAAGGTAAGGAGCCTGGTGGACACCTTACTTGTGGCGACATGCAACGGTAGCTAAGTTCTTATGCTATGCCAATTTCCGACGCCACCGCTCAGTCAATTGTAGCGGCGGTTTCCTCGCGGGTTGTCGAAGTGCGCGAGCGCATTGCGGCGGCGGTAGCGCGGGGCGGGCATGGGCAGCAGGTCACGCTGGTCGCGGTCACCAAAACGCACGGGCCCGAGGCGGTCTCCGCGGCGTTTCAGGCTGGAGTGGCCGACGTGGGTGAAAATCGGGTGCAAGAAGCCGAATCCAAGATGTCGCTCGTCGCGGATCCCGTTCGCTGGCACCTCATTGGTCATCTTCAGCGCAACAAGGCGAAGGCGGCGTTGCGCTTTGCGCTGGTTCATGGCCTGGATAGCGAGCGGCTCGCACAAGCGCTCAACGCAGCTGCGGTCGATGCGAACGTGACGATTCCTGTGCTCGTGCAGGTCAACGTCAGCGGCGAAGGCAGTAAGAGCGGCGTTGGTAGGAGCGGACTGCAGGCGCTAGCAGGACAGCTTCACCTTTGTCCAGGGCTCAGCGTGATGGGCGCGATGACGATGGCGCCGTTCGATGCGGCTGAATCGGTTTTACGAGAGGTGTTTGCTGGTGCGCGTGCTGCGCGAGAGCTGTTGCAGGGCTCGGGACATGCGGCGCCCTGGCTCAGTATGGGAATGTCTGGCGACTACGAAGTGGCAGTCGAAGAAGGCGCAACGCACGTGCGCTTGGGCACCATCTTGTTCGGCGGCCGTTAACCCATCATGATCGCATCAACCGACGCTGGCGCGCTGCTGACGACCCTATGACAGACGAAGCGTTTCATCTCACTGCGCTTGACGTGCGGCGCTATGACTTTGGCAACGCGCTGCGCGGCTACGATCGCGCGCGCGTCGATCAATTTCGCGATCAAGTCGCCGAAGAGTTGGAGCGATTGTCCCGTAGCAACCAAGAGCTCGATCTCAAAGCGCGCAACTTTCACGAGCAGCTCAAATCATTTCGCGAGCGCGACAAAGCGCTGAACGATGCGTTGGTGAGTGCACAGCAACTGCGCGGCGAGATTCGCGAACAGGCCGAACGCGAAGCGCAGCTCATCGTGCGCGAAGCGCGCGCGGAAGCCGACACCACGTTGCAGCAAGTGCGCGAGGATGTGCGACGCGCAGAACTCGAATTGCAGCAGCTGTGGAAAGCGCGTCGCAACTATCTCTCCGCGATGCGCAACCAGTTGGAGCGGCAGCTGCAAGAACTTGCGAACGCCGAAAGTGAGCCCGCGCCGCTCGCACAGGAGCCGCGCGAGGGGCGCCAATCGAGCAATGTGCCAACGCCGTCGTGGTTGGACGCGAACGACGAGACATGACGCGTTCGACCATTGACGCGTGCGCGCACGTCGTGCGCGAACGATTCAACACACCCATCGACGCGGCGATCATTCTTGGCACGGGGTTGGGTGCGCTCGCCGACGCGATTTCGGTCGAGGCGTCGATCGACTATCGCGATTTGCCGGGTTTCCCGTTGTCCACAGTCGAATCGCACAGCGGTCGACTGTTGTGCGGAACGCTCGCGGGAAAAACGGTCGTCGCGATGCAAGGGCGAATGCACCGATACGAAGGGTACTCGTTGCAACAGGTCACGTTTCCGGTGCGCGTGTTGCGTGCACTCGGCGTCGACACGATGATCGTGAGCAACGCCTGCGGTGGCATGCATCCGTTGTGGCACAAAGGCGACGTCATGCTCATCGCCGATCACATCAACTTGCTGGGTGACAATCCGCTTATCGGTCCAAACGACGACGTGCTTGGGCCGCGCTTTCCTGACATGTCGGAACCGTACGACGCGTCGCTGCGCGCACGCGCGCGTGACGTCGCGGTCGCCAACGGCATCACGTTGCGGGAAGGCGTGTACGTTGCGGTACAGGGCCCCAATCTTGAGACGCGCGCCGAGTATCGCATGCTGCGCGTGCTGGGCGCGGACGTGGTAGGGATGTCGACCGTTCCCGAAGTGATCGTTGCGCGCCATGGTGGCATGCGCGTGTTGGGGCTGTCGATCATCACGGATCTTTGTCTGCCGGACGCGTTGGAACCGGCAAGTGTAGAACACATCATCGAAGCGGCGCGTTCGGCGGAGCCTCAGTTGGGCGCCATCGTGAATGGCGTCCTTGCCCGACTTTAACGGTTTTCGTTCATGACAGCATCGCAGGGCCAAGAAAACTTTTCGCTGCTCCCCGATTCCGGCGCAGACGCGTTTGAGCAAGAGGTGCTCGCGCGGTGGGAATCGGAGCAGCTGTTTGAGCAGGTGCAAAGCGCGCGCGCGAACGGGAAACCGTACGTGTTTTTTGAGGGCCCGCCAACAGCAAATGGGCGTCCCGGGATTCATCACGTCTTTGCGCGCACAATCAAAGATTTGTTTTGCCGGCATCGCGCCATGCAGGGATACTTTGTGCCGCGTAAAGCCGGTTGGGATACGCACGGCTTGCCCGTCGAAATCGAAGTCGAGAAAGAGTTGCAGCGCGAAGCAGCGGCGCGCCAAGGCGTCGACGTTGCAGCGGTTGCGAAGTTAGGCGGCAAACAACTCATCGAGCAGTACGGTATCGCGGAGTTTAATCAGCGGTGCCGCGACAGCGTGTGGAAGTATCGCGGCGAGTGGGAAAAGTTGTCGCAGCGCACGGCGTATTGGTTGGACTACAATAATCCGTACGTCACGTACACCAACAACTATGTCGAGAGTGTGTGGTGGGCGTTGCGCACGCTGCACAGCAAAGGCTTGTTGTTTCGTGGTCACAAAATTTTGCCGTACTGCGCGCGCTGCGGCACAGCGTTGTCGAGTCACGAAGTTGCACAGGGATACGAAGACGTTGACGATCCAAGCGTCTACATTGCGCTTGATTTGCTCGACAAGCACGGGCACGCGACCCAAGGTGCGCGCCGGCGCATCATCGTGTGGACGACAACCCCGTGGACACTCGTGTCCAATGTGGCGCTCGCTGTGCATCCGGAATTGGAGTACTCCGAGCTGCGCAAAAAGAGCGGCGTCGATTGGACGATCGTGCTCGCCACCTCCCGCGTGCCCGCGGTGCTCGGTGCCGATTGGGCCGATCGCTGGGATGTCATCGATACGCATCGCGGGTCCGAGCTTGCGGGGCTGCGCTATGTGCGTCCGCTCGATTGGGTGCCGTATCCCGACGAAGGCAACCACGAGATCATCGTCGCCGAAGATTTTGTGTCGGCCGATGATGGCAGCGGTGTCGTGCACATGGCGCCCGCGTTTGGTGCTGATGACTATGCCGCCGGACAACGACATAACCTGGCGTTCGTGCAGCCGGTGACGGCGCGCGGAGAATTTGCGGCTGATGTGCCAGAAGTTGGCGGCGTGTTTGTGAAGCAGGCCGATGCACGCATCATCGAGGTGCTTAAAGCGCGCGATGTGCTGTGGAAGGCGTCGACGTTGACGCACTCGTATCCACACTGCTGGCGGTGCGGTACGCCGCTGCTGTACTACGCGCGCGGTTCGTGGTTTGTGCGCACGACGGCAGTGAAGGAAGACCTGATGGCGCGGAACGCGGCCGTCAATTGGAATCCGAACGAGATGGGCACCGGTCGATTTGGCGAGTGGTTGGCCAACAACGTCGATTGGGCGCTGTCGCGCGATCGCTACTGGGGGACGCCGCTGCCGATCTGGGTGTGCGACCACGAGCGCGCGCACGCGCTGGCGATCGGCAGCTACGCCGAGCTCGCGCAGCGCACGGGGAAGCCGTTGCCGGAAGGCTTCGATCCGCACAAGCCATTCATTGACGCGTACACCTTCGCGTGCACCGAGGCGGCGTGCGGCGGCACGATGCGGCGCGTCCCCGAGGTGATCGACACCTGGTACGACTCGGGGTCAATGCCGTTTGCGCAGTGGCACTATCCGTTCGAGAACAAGGCGATGCTCGAGACGCGCTACCCAGCGGGCTTCATC
>JANXUN010000560.1 GCA_025356185.1 Gemmatimonadaceae bacterium | reverse complement strand
GGGTTCAACCGCGGGTTTAACGGCGGGTTCAACCGCGGGTTTAACGGCGGGTTCAACCGCGGGTTTAACGGCGGGTTCAACCCGCAGTCCCCCCGCAGTTAATGAGCACTTTGCCGGTTGTTCCGCGCCCTTCTAGCGCATTGTGCGCGTCGCCCGCTTTCGACAGTGCATACTCCGAATCGATCCGCACGTTGAGCGACCCATTGCCGATCCACTCGAACAGATCATGTGCACGCCACCGCAATTCTTCCGTGGTCGCGGTGTAGTGGCCGAGCGTAGGACGCGTCAAAAACAATGATCCCTTCTGACTCAAAATCAACGGATCTAATGGCGGCACGACTCCGCTCGACTGGCCGAATAGCACCATCATGCCCCGCGGTACCAATAAATCGAACCCCGCCAAGTACGTCGTCTTCCCGACTGAGTCGTACACCACGTTCAGTTTGTGCTGCGCCGTGTGCTGCAACACCTCGACAGCGAAATCATGCGTCGTATAATTGATCACCGCGTCAGCACCGGCGTGTTCCACGAGCGCAACTTTGCCTGCTGAACCCACGGTGCCAATCACAAACGCGCCACGCTTCTTCGCGATTTGCACGAGCAACAGCCCGACACCGCCAGCCGCTGCGTGCACAAGAGCGCGATCCCCGGCCTTGAGCGGATATACGGATGTCGAGAGATAGTGCGCTGTCATGCCTTGCAGCATGACCGCTGCTGCTACCCGCAGATCGACACGCTCCGGCACATTCACTAACCTCGCGCTTGGCACCGCCGCATACTCGGCGTACGTGCCGACAGCCGCGGCCCACGCGACGTGGTCGCCCACGCGCACGTTCATGACTGCTGAACCCACAGCCACAACGACACCAGCGCCCTCTTCGCCGATGGTCGACGGGAGCGGCACCTTGTACACACCGGTGCGCTTATAGATATCGATGAAGTTCACGCCTGCGTACGCGACGTGCACCAGTGCATCAGTCGGACCGACCGCAGGCACAGAGATCTCGTCCTCCACCATCGCATCAGCGTCGCCATGCGCGTGAATGCGCATCGCTCGCATTGTCTTTGGAATGCTCATGCGCGCTCCGTCGCATCGAGTTGTGCAGTGAGCCACGCCGAAACATCGGCGAGCGTCTGCGGAGAGATCTGATGACGCATCGGATACTCCTTGTACGAAATGTCAAATCCAAACGGGGCCAACGTGTCGCGCGCCGACCGCGCATAATCGATACGCAGTTTGTCGTCCAACGTGCCGTGTACAATCATGATCGGTTTCCCAATCAGCTGCGAGCGATCGGCCGCGAAGGGCAATACTTCCGGAAGCAATCGACCACTCATACATACGGCGCCCGCGAGCTTCTCCGGTACGGTGAGCATTGCGGCGAGCGACATAATACCGCCTTGGCTAAACCCGGCGACGTACACGCGCTGGGGATCGGCGTTGTATGCGACTTCTGCCTCACCGATAAATCGGCCGACACGCTGCCATCCATCGATCGCCTCGGCAGCGACGATGACGGGTCCGTCGTTTCCAAAAGTGACGTGAAAGAAGCCAAACGAGTCGGCGCCAAGTTCAAGCGGAGAGCGGACGCTGAGCACGACAAGGCGCTCATCGAATGAATCGGCGATTGTCGTCAGTGAACGTTCGTTGCTTCCGACACCATGCATGAGAATGAGCAGCGGCGGTTTCGCGGCCGCGCGCGCGCCATGTGAACGCGCCGGCCGTACACGATGCACGAGCGACAACGCGGCCGTCATAGTGCAAACGTCCGCAATCGGACGCTCGTTCCCCACGGGTCGTTCGTAACGATCTCGTCTCCGTCACGCTCAAACGCCTGCCCCGCCGCAACGATGTTCGACGTCGCGGCGAGAATGCTGTCAGCATCCGGCATCTCGATCGTCCACTCGATTAATCCCGCTTCATCGGGTTGCGTAGACGGCGCACCAACGCCCGCCCATACGTTGGTTCCCAAATGATGATGATATCCACCCGCACTCAGAAACAACGCGCCCGGAGAGCTCCACATCACTTTATCAAATCCAAGTACATCAGCGTAGAATGCCGCCGCGCGATCGATATCGCCTACGTGTAGGTGCACATGTCCCATGATGGTGTTCGCGGGCATTCCGGTCCACGTCGTTGGTCCTGCCGAACGCACAAGATCGTCGACATCAACCGCATCGCTCGCCATCATCAGTTGCCGATCCATGCGACGCCACGTATCTCGCGGACGATCGGCATACACTTCGATGCCCAGACCGTCGGGGTCGTTCAGATAGAATGCTTCACTCACCAAGTGATCGACCGCACCCGCGCGCGCGCCGATGTCGCCGAGATGTTTTACAAAGCGTCCAAGTGCGGGGCGATCTGGCAACAAAATCGCAAAGTGATACAGTCCGAGGCGCGCACTCCTGCCGAGGAGTTTGGCGCCAGCGAACTCATTGAGTTCAACCAGCACGCGATCGCGGTCGTGCGCACCAAGCCACGCGCGCGTCGCTTCGCGCTTAAGCACACGCATGCCAAGCACCGTCGTGTAGAACGCCAGCGATGTGTCGAGATTGGCGACACGCAGCCGCACTTCGCCAAGTCGAATAGTCGCCGGTATGCGGTATCCGCTCGGAGCGACGCCGTAACTCCCGTCGGTGGCAAGTGCACCGCTGCTCGCTCCGAAAATTTCCATCGTTGAGTCTTTCATAATGCGATTCCTCGACGAGTTGCGGCAGGCGTCATCGTGACGCGAGCCGATCGCTGATGCAAACGTTACTGGGTGTTCTCTGTAAGAGAGTGTGATAACACCTAATAGAGTAAAAACTGGGTCAGTCGATGTGACGCACGTGCTGCAACGTGTCGATCAGCGCTCGCAACTGCGCCTTGCTCAAGTGACCGAGACTCGAGACGTGCTCAGCTTCGACCACGGCATCCAACTGATCGAGAGTGCGTCTACCCTTGGCCGTGATGAGCGTGCGCATCATGCGCCGGTCCTCTCGGCTTTGTTCACGCTTCACGAGTCCCGCATCTTCCATGCGATCGAGCATACGCGTCATATCCGGCATGCGCGAAACCATGCGATCGCGTACATCGTTGCGACACAGCCCGTCGGCAGGCGCGCCGCGGAGAATGTGCAAGACGTTGTACTGCGCCAGCGTAATGTCGACCGTCTTCACGAGCTGCTCCAACCGATCGGACAGTGCGGTCGCGCTGCGAACGACGCTCAGATACGCCTCCTGCTCGAGGCTTCGGAACGGCTTGCGCTGCTGGATCTCGTCCTGCAATGTGCGTGTCATAACACGTAGTTTGGGTGTCGTGACACCTAATGTCAATGGGCTGCGGCGCGAACCACTCGAACCGTCACCGACAGCTGTCCGATGTGTCGCATCGCGTGCTCGGCGCCATGGACGAGGCAGCCAATCACCGTTGAGGGCAGCTGCGCGCGGCCAATGGCGCGAAAGTCGCCGAGCGTGGCTGGGTCGGTCGCCTGCAGTTGGGTGAGGGCCTCGTCCACGCGAGTGTCGAGCAACGCGAGCGCGCCCGCAACGTCATTCGAAGTCATCGGGGCGCCTTCACCCTTAAGCGCAGCAAACTGCGTAGCGTCGAGCGTCTCGCCACGCGCGTATGTGAATAACCGATCGATCACACCAGCCATGTGCCGTACGTGGAACGCCGCCGACGCCACGCCTGCGGGGCGTGCGTTCCACTGGTCGATGGTCAATGAGTCGACCAGTTCACCAACGCTGTCGCGTACCTGAAGTAGGATATGCGCGACGGGCTGCAGGGCCGCGGGCACGCCGTCGACTGGACCTCGTTGCCACCACTCTGTGTCTGCCATGATCGTCTGGATGATTCGTTAGAATTGGTGCATACGCGCGTGAGTAGTTTACGACACAGACGCGCGCTGTGCGCACCCGACTCTTAACAACGCTCCCGATGAAGCTGTCCGACGCCATCGCCTCACGTCGATCCATCCGCAAATTCACCGATCGCGCGCCAACGCCCGATCAACTCATGCAGATGTTTGACGACGCCAACCTTGCGCCCAATCATCGGCTCACGCAGCCGTGGCGTTTCTATGTGCTTGGCCCCGAGGCGCGCGCCGCGTACGGATTGGCGCTAGGCAATCGAAAAGCCAAAAAGGCGACCGACGAGGCGCACGCACAGAGCATTCGCCAGAACACCAGCGACGAACATCGCGCGCAGCCGTGCATGGTAGTTGTCTCGACGCTGCAAAACGAAAATCTTGAAATTCGCGAAGAAGACTATGCCGCCACGTTGATGGCGGTGCAGAACCTGAGCCTCACGGCGGTTGCACTCGGCCTCGGCACGCACATTCGTACCGGTGCCATCATGGCGGATCCCGCCGCACGCGCAGCGGTAGGAGTACCAGAGGACCAACGCATTGTCGCCGTGTTGAGCGTCGGTGTGCCGCTGGAGGTGCCCGATGCGAAGACTCGTCGGCCCGCATCAGAGTTGACACACTGGGTCGACTGATCGGTTTCTTGCGCGGACACGCGCGCACCTTCAGCAAGCGTGAGTCGTCCAATCGAGCCTCGTCGCCCTATCTCACGTCGCGTGATTGCACGCACGGCAGCGGTCTTCGGAATTTCCATCGTGCTGTCGGCGTGCGACAAAGCGTCGACTGCGCCGGAGGCGTCGGTCCCGACCGTGCCGGCATACGTCGGCACACTGTTGGCGGCCGATCGTCTCGCAACCCTACCGGCAACCGATCGTGCGGCGTGGACGATTTATGTCGATCGCTCGCGCAACGCAATGGGCGACGATCAGCGATTGGTGTACGCAGAGCTGCGCGCGAAAGGCGCGACGGCGGTGATTCGTCCCCCGAATACGGCGAACGACTTCACCGTTCAAAAAACGTGGACTGCGGCGTTCGTGGCGAGCGCAGAAGGTAAGGCACTTGTCGCCCAAGTGCTGTCGTACCAGACGGCGTCAGGTGGATGGGGCAAACACATTGACTACAGTGTCGGTGTTCGGCAGTCTGGGATGGGGTACAACTCGGAAAGCGATGACTGGGCGTACGTCGGAACAATCGATAACGGCGCGACGGTGACAGAGTTGCGACTGTTGGCGGTTGCCGCGACTGCGGGCGATGGCGCGTCGCGAACGGCGTTTACGCGCGGTGTGCGCTATCTGCTCACTGCGCAATTCCCTTCAGGATGTTGGCCGCAAGTGTGGCCACTCATGGGGAGCTATCACGACGCGGCGACGCACAACGACGACGCCATGGTTGGCGTGATTCGATTGATGCGGGACGTTGGGAGCGGCGTCATAACCGTTGGCGATGCGGCGCTACGTGCAGAGGCGATGGCATCGGTTGCAAAGTCCATCAGTTGTATTCTCGTTCAACAGGTCGTTGTGTCCGCCGTGCGCACGGCGTGGGGACAGCAGCACGATCCATTGACACATGTGCCCGTGATTGGTCGCTCGTATGAGCTGCCGTCGTTAGCAGGGCG
>JANXUN010000541.1 GCA_025356185.1 Gemmatimonadaceae bacterium | reverse complement strand
GCCTTGCAAAAAGCGATTGACGCCGATCGCGCCGCGGGTCGCGTGCCATTTTGCGTTGTCGCCAATGGTGGCACCACCAACACCGGTGCCGTCGATCCACTTAATGAACTCGCCGATCTGTGCGCGCGTGAAGATTTGTGGTTGCATGTCGACGGCGCGTATGGCGCTGCCGCAGTCATCACCGAACGCGGTGCACGTGCACTCACCGGACTCGGTCGCGCAGACTCCATCACGCTCGATCCGCACAAGTGGTTGTTTCAACCGTATGAACTCGGCTGCCTCCTCGTGCGCGACGCCAATCATTTGCGCACCGCCTTTCGGGTTGAAGACGACGATCACGCCGACTATCTCGCCGACGTCACGCGACACATTCAAGACGACGTCAACTTTTTCGAGCGCGGTATTCAGCTCACGCGCTCGTTTAAAGCACTCAAGCTGTGGTTATCGCTACGCACGTTTGGACTCGCTGAGTTTCGTCGCGCGATCGATGTCGGTTTCGACATGGCCGACGTCGCCGAACGCACGCTGCGCGCCGACCCGCGTTGGGAAATCGTCACGCCGTCGCAAATGGGTGTCGTAACGTTTCGCTGGCGTGACGACACCAAGTCTCCGTCGCAGATTAATGCCATCACGCAACGCACCGCCGACCTCATGCGACTCGACGGCTATGCGCTCGTGATGTCGACCGTATTACGCGGACAACCCGCGCTGCGTATGTGTCCCATCAACCCCGCAACCAATGCCGACGAAATCACCGAAACCATCGCTCGGCTTACCGCCTTTTCGCTCGCTGCAGCGGAGCAATGATATGATCCGTGCACTACATCGTCGTCGCACGCGCGCCATCGCACGTATCGGCAACGTGATCGCGATGTGCGCCGCGCTCAGCGCGCTTCCACTCCATCGCGCCATGTCGCAAACACCAACCGCAGCGAGTGCCACGTTCGATCACTCCATTCCGCCCGGTGCGAACTTCGACAAAGCCGACTTTCGTTTGTGGCTGCCGCCCAACGTCAAATCCGTGCGCGGTATCGCGTTGCTCGTGCCCGGCTCCAACGGCGACGGTCGCGCGCAAGTGATCGACACGGTGTGGCAAGCGTTCGCCGTCAAGCATCAACTCGCGCTGGTCGGCGTTCGACTCACCGACAAACCACACGATCAAAATTTTCTTGAGGACTACATCAAAGTCTCTCAGGGCAGCGGACAAGCACTGCTTGACGCACTCGCTGCGCTAGGCGCGACGACAAAACATCCCGAGCTCGCGACCGCGCCCATGCTGCTCTGGGGAATGTCCGCCGGTGGCCAATTCAACTACGAATTCGTCGCGTGGAAACCCGAACGCGTCATCGCATTTGTAGTCAACAAAGGCGGTGTCTATTACTCCGCGCTGTTGCCGCGCGAATCGCGCCTCGTGCCCGGCATGCTGTTTGTCGGTGGCAAAGACCTGGAGTTCCGCACCAACACGATTGTGGGACTATTCGCGGTAAATCGTCGCGCCGGCGCCCTCTGGGCGCTCGCCGAAGAACCCGGCGCCGCGCACATTGTTGGTCGTTCACGCGATGTCGCCCTGGTCTTTTTCGAAGACATGCTCGCTCTGCGCCACCCGCCGAATCATTCCGCTGGCCCCCTGCTTCCCCTCACGGAACGCAGCGGCCTGCTAGGGGATCTCAAGCAGAAGACGTTTCAGATGATGGCCGACCTCCCCGCGCCAACCGTGCCAACTGCTTGGCTGGCAACCGAACGCATCGCAAAATCTTGGGCATCGATCATCACCTCCCCGCCGTAAGCCGCGCCTCGCCCCACAAGACTCTGCCCCCCGCCTCCCGTCTCCGTTCCTGCCCCCTGCTGTCCTCGAAGCGCACTTCGCTAAACCCTCGAGCCCCGATATGAAGCTCCCGCTGTTTTTACTGGCAACTCTCGCGACCACAGCCAGTGCGCAGATGGCCCCCACCATCGGCCGTATCACCGTCCTCCCCGCGAGCCACACCATGCTCGCCGGCGACACCCTCCGTCTCCACGCCGAAGCCCGTGACACGCAGGGCAACCTCATCCCCGGCGTCACCTTCCGCTATCGACTCGGCTCCTCCGCGCGATTCGAAGGTCGCGTCGACTCACTGGGCCTCGTCACCGCTGGCTCCACCGCGATCCTGCCCGTCACCGTCACCGCGACATTGCCCGGCGCGAGTCCAAAGTTTGACGTCGTCGAAATCACCGCGCTCCCTGGCCCCGCCGCCCGAATCGACGTCGCACCAACAACCGCCAAGCTCGTCGTCGGCCAACGGCTTCGCGTCACCGGTCGCGTGTTCTCCGCATCAAACGACGCGCGCACCGACCGCGTGAAATGGACCAGCGCGAACCCTGCGATCGCGACGGTGAGCGAGGCTGGCCTTATCACCGCTGTGAAATCCGGCGCGGTGAACATCAGCGCTACTGTTGGCACAATCACCAAAACGCTCAGCATCACCGTCGCGTCCGGAACACTCGCGTCGTTGACGCTGACGCCGGACAACGTGAATGCGCGCACGGGCGATGTGTTGCGCTTCGCCGTCACTGCGAAAGACGCCGCAGGAAAAACCATCAACGGTCTCACCCCAACGTGGACGTTCTCACCTGGCCACGGTCAGCTCGATGACGACGGCGCGTTCGTTGGCTACGAAGCCGGCGAGTACACCGTCACCGCATCGTTCGGCTCACGCAGCGTCGAAGCAACGGTCACACTCGCCGAACGCGACGTGCGTCGTCCGCTCTCACTTGTCGGACGGTTATCACGCTCGCGCTTTAGCACCGAAGAAGTCTGGATTCACCCCGATGGCAAGCACGCCTACTTGGGCTCGGGCTCCGGTGGCGATGTGCTGTACGCGATCGACATCAGCAACCCCGCAAATCCCACCGTCACCGATAGTGTGCAAAGCAACACGCGTCGCGTAAACGACGTCATGACCTTCCCCGACGGAAAGTTTTTGGTGTTCACGCGCGAAGGCGCGAGCGATCGCAAAAACGGCATCGTGATCTGCTCGCTCGAAGATCCCGCGCATCCAAAACCTATCGCCGAGTTTACCGACGGCGTCACTGGTGGCGTGCACTCGGCGTTTGTGAACAAGCAAGACAAATTCGGCACGTACATCTATCTCACCAACGACGGCACCGGCGCGTTGCACGTGATTGACGTCAACGATCCGTATCACCCCAAAGAAGTCGCGCGCTGGAAAACAGAAGACCGCCCAGATGCCGGTCGGTCTCTGCACGACATCGATATTCGCGACGGCTTGCTGTATGCGAGTTATTGGAACGATGGACTCATCATTCTCGACATCGGCAATGGCATCAAAGGCGGCGCACCAAACAAGCCCGTCATGGTGTCGCAATACAAGTACGATCTGAACGCGCTGTACAAACAAGTTGAAATCGACGGTGGACCTGGATTCATTCGCGGTACGCACACCGCGTGGCGTCATAAGAATTACGTCTTTATTGCCGACGAAGTATTTCCGGCTGCATATCCCAAGGGCACGAAAGACGCCGCCGCATCACGCGCATACGGCCGCTTGCAGGTGCTCGATGTTTCCGACATTACGCATCCAAAGCCCATCGCGTGGTACGAGCCCGAATACGGTGGCGTGCACAACGTCTGGGTCGCCGGCGACACGCTGTACATGGGCGCGTACAACGCCGGCTTTCGCGTGTTTGACATCAGCGGCGAACTACGCGGAGACTTGCGCGCACAGGGTCGTGAAATCGGACACCTCAACACCGCCGACATGGAAGGGCACGTCAAGAACAGCGCGATGACGTGGGGCGTTGTCGTGAATCCCAAAGACAACCTCGCGTACGTGAACGACGACAATAACGGCCTGTGGATCATCAAGATTGAACCCAAGCCTGTGACGAAGGTGGTGCCGTGATGAACAATCTCCGTCTCCCGTCGCTCGTCTTTCGTCTTCCGTCTCTGTTGTTATCTCCCGTCTTCCTTCTCCCTTCTCTCGTCTTATGCAGCGCGCACGCGCTGCATGCGCAAGCAATTGCGAAAGTCATCGTCACGCCATCGCCGGCCCGTGTCGTTGCTGGCGAAACGTTGCAACTCAAAGCACAGGCCGTCGACGCGAACGGTAAACCTGTCGACGGCGCACGCATTCGGTTTCAACAATCCGCCGCACCGTTCGAAGGCACTGTTGACAGCACCGGTCTCGTCACCGGCGGCGCGCCGAGCACTATTCCTGTTGTGGTGTCCGCGATTCTCCCCGGCGCAAAACCCATCATCGCGCAAATCGAAATCGCCGTACTGCCCGGACCCGCCGCTTCAATTGACGTTGCACCGAAAACCGCGAAGCTGCTCGTGAAACAAACGATGTCGGCCAACGCGCTCGTCAAATCCAAAGCGGGCGACACGCGCAGCGATGTTGTTGCGTGGAGCAGCTCCGCACCAGCCGTCGTCACCGTCGACCAATCTGGCACGATCACCGCCGTTGGCGCCGGACACGCGAACATCACCGCGAAAGTCGGCGCTATCACGAAAGCGCTGTCGGTCGATGTCATCGCCACGCCGATCAAATCCATTACGCTCACGCCTACCAAAACAACTGCGCGTACCGGTGACGTGATTCGTTT
>JANXUN010000415.1 GCA_025356185.1 Gemmatimonadaceae bacterium | reverse complement strand
TTTTCTGATGTTAATAAAGAAAGACTGTGTGGGGCCCGCCGAGTTCTATTCGCAACACGCAGCATGCCACGCACGATCCGTGTAATCCGCGCTGTGTCCCTGTCATCAGCGTCAGTCAGTTTCCGGTTTTTCTCGGTTACGAGGGCGCTATTTACCTGCGCGTGATCTCTGCCTGATCGCCGCGCCGCAGCGTGATGCGAGCGACTTCGGGGAGGGCTCCGATGCGAAATGGAATGCCCCAAAAGCCGGTGCCCGGATGCACGTACAGCATTGACGCGCCGTCGCGGTACGCCCCCATTGAGTGCTCGAGAAACGGCGTCGCGAGGCTCCACCCGCGGGACGGCAGTGCGAATTGCCCCCAGTGCGTGTGGCCACTGAGTGTGAGCGCAACGCGTCGCGCGACAATCGACGGCCACAGAGCCGGATTGTGAGCCAGCACGATGGTAGACATCGACGGAGGTACGTGCGCGAACGCACGCGTGAGATCGGGTGCCGCCGATCGACCCTGAGCATCAGTGCGACCGCGCGCGGCGGGATCGCCTACGCCCACCACCGCGAGCTTTGCGTTACCGCGAGACACCACAACCGATTCGTTCACCAACACCCGGGCACGTGCAAACTCGTTCAACGCACACGCAACGTGATCCCACCCCGCGTACACATCGTGATTGCCCGGAATTAAGTACACACCGAGTTCGGGGGCGCTAGCGTCGTGCATCGCCTCCAACCATCGCGCGAAGTAGCGCGTGTCCTCGGCGCGATCATCGACCAGGTCGCCCGTCACGACCACCATGTCGGGCGCGAGCGACGCGACCGCGCTGGTCACTCGCGTTAGAAATTTGCGCGACGTTTGCGGGCCCAGATGCATGTCGGACAGCTGCACGATGCGTAACCCGTCAAACGCCGGCGGTAGATCCGGTACCTGAACATCGATGCTGCGCACGACGACGCGGCGCGAGCCGATCCATCCAACGAACAACAACGTCGCCATGCCGAGAAGGGCGACACCGCTCGTCGTTTGCGCGGCGATGCGTGCACTGTCAAAAAACGCGCCGACGGCGAGGCCGATCGCGCCCGCGCCCGCCACAACTGGCAGTATTAACTGCGCGTACAACGCCGGTCGCACAACCGCTAATCGAAAAGCCGCCGTTGGATATGCAGACCACGCGCCGCGCCGCGCGATAAAAGCGAGTAGAGGAGCCGTCACGAACGCGGCGACGACCAACACGATTGCGCTACCCGCGGCCGGATACGTATCAGACACCCCCCACGCGAGCGCTGCGAGCAGCGACCAAGCCGCGACCTGATATAAGACAAACATTGCGACGGGCGACACAACGTCCTGACGCGGAGACGATGACACAACTGCAGACGGCACGGATCGATCCTATTGAGATGATGGAGCTATCTCATACCCCCCGGCGAATTCCAAGTTCACGACGATCGATCGCGAGAGCCATACGCACAAACGAAGCAGGGGCGGTAGCTTGGGACAGGCGGCACCAATCTCACCCTTCGTAATTCGGAATTGATATGACTCACGCGTGGACACGTGTTTGCCGATGGACTTTCGTCGTGTGCACGAGTGTCGTCCCACCCGGACGCGACGCGCTCGCACAAACAATCGCGCCGAAGTTTGCATGGCCGCGCTCGGCAGTCGCCGAAATCACGGTGACGGGTTCGACTGTCGTGCATACGGCGATTCAAAACGACTCTTCGAGCTATCACGCGACGAATCGGTTGGTCGTGCAGCCCGACCCAGCGGGTCTACTGATCACCTCAGGACCGATGGCGCTTGTTGACGGCAGAATGGCCCCCGGCGGTGCCAGTGCAGGAGACGCGATGACGCGACTTATTACGAGTTATACCGTGTCAACGGAGGGGAAATACGGCGCCCTTAGTGACACTGCGAGACTTCGACAGCGGATCGATTCTGCCGCTGCTCCATTGCTGCAACAAATGTCGGCGCTGCCCGAGAACATGCGTAGCGGAATGGCTGCGGCGTTCTCTGTAACCTCGATCGATCGCGGTGCGTCGCGTAGTTGGTGGAACCTTGCTGGTGTCGTAGTCAGTCAGCGCTGGTCGCGCGGTGACTCATCGGTGCTTGAGTACTCGGATGCGCTGCCCATGCTTCCCGGCGCGAAAATCAAGTATCACAACGTCACGCAGTTTGACGGCGTCGCGGAGTGCCCCGCCGAGGCGGGCGGAGGTTCGTGCTGGCGGTTTTCAACACGCGTCGAGATGGATTTGCTCTCAATGCGCGCAGCCATCGGCGAGATGTTGCAGAACATGGGTGTGAGCGATCCAAGCATGATCGACAATATTCCGGTTCCCAAAACGACCATCTCAACTGTTTCGCTGTTCGACCCAAAAACATCGCGTCCAGTCTCAACGGAAACTCGCACCTCAACGGAAAGCGCGGGAATGCCCAATCTAGGCGTCCCTGGCACATCGACCTATTTTGATTCAAGACAAGTGTACGTCTGGAAAGCCCGATAGAATCACCACGCGTTCGCGCTGAACTGCACCCAAGCACAAAGGGCTCGGCGATTCGCCGAGCCCTTTGCTATTACGCCTGAACAGCGGCCTACTTAGCCGTCCAGCTGTTGTCTTTCGGATCACGATCTGGGAAACGATTGCCCGGATCGAACGTGATCTTTTCAATCGCGCGTCCACCGAAGTTCAACACGGCGTCGTACGACTTGTGCCCCGAGAACCACACGTCAACAGGGAACGTGACGACCGCAGTGTTTGCATCGGTCATCACTGCGTTCGCCATCGGTTTGATCGGCGCTCCAGACGAAGCAAACTTCACCTCAAGAATCACGGGCGAAGGCATTTGTCCGTCTTCGGCAACGGTCACGATCGTTTGGTCGCCGCTCTTTGTGACTGACGCGATTCGCCCATCAACGCTTTCGGTCGTGAACAGCCAGTAATACCAGAACCATCCCAAATCGCGACCAAGCGCCTTGTTCATAAAGAACATGTAGTCCCACGGCGACGGATGCTTGAACAGCCACGCGTTCGCCCACTGGCGATGCGCGCGCTGCACGGCGGTGTCACCGACAATGCCGCCTAACATCGACAACATGAGCGGCGTCTTTTGGTACGTCGTAAAGCCGTATCGAGTTGGCCCATCATAATTCGCATTCCACATCATGGGCGGTTCGGCTTCATCACCACTGGTGCGCCCGTATTTTTGTCCTTCGCCATCAAGCACAGGTGCGGCCTTCTTCGCATCGGCGTCGGACAGGATGTTCATGTACTGATTGAACCCTTCGTCCATCCAGCCGTACCACGTTTCGTTGTTGCTCACCGTCATCGGCCACCACTGATGACCCGTCTCATGATCGGCCGCGCCCTGATTGGAATTGATCACCATCGGATATTCCATGCCGGCGCTTGGTCCGTCTTGCAACGTCAGCTGCGGAAACTGATACGGAAACCACAGCCCCGAATAAAACTCCAGCGCGTGTCGCGCGATTTCACCAGCGCGCGCGAACTGCGCCGCGCGCCCTGGCAAGTAATACAGATTGACAGGCACTGCGCCCTTTGTTGGAATCGTCGCGCGCGTCGCTTGCCACACAAACTTTTTCGCTGTTGCCCACGCGAAATCGTTCACGGTGTCGGCGTGAAAGCGCCACGTAAGACGGCCATTGTTGCCTGCGGCCGTCGCGTAACCCGGACCAACTTCATCGGGCCCGACGATTGTCGTGATCGCGTTGCTCGACAACACCTGCGTTAGCCGCTGTCGTGCTTGCGCCGTCAGTACCTCAGTGGGGTTTTGCAACACGCCCGTGCCACTCACGATCCAACCCGCGGGTACGTCGATGCTGACATCCCACGTGCCGAAGTTGTTGTAAAACTCCGACGGACCGAGATACAACTCGCTGTCCCATCCGCGCAAATCGTCGTACACACTCACGCGCGGATACCACTGCGTTGGTTGAAAGAGCGTGTCGGCCCACCGCTGCACCATGCGATGTCCTGAACCGGGACCACCGGGCAACTTGTGCGACCAATCGATCTCCAGCACGGCCGTGCCCATCGACGCGATCGGCGTGGGCAGGCAAATGTGCGCAGCGGTCGATGTCGAATTCCTCAACAGTGGAATGGTGACCGCCGGGCAGTTGTTGACGTTTCCGCTCGCTGCCGCGGCAGCACGTGCGCCGGTGCTCCCGTCACCCACTGGTGCCGCGCTACCGATGCCCGACGATTTTCCATCAACAACGAGGCGAGTGATCTGCATGCCGTCAGTGACTTCAGCGGGCACCCAGGGTGCAGAATGCGGTGCGTTGCCCAGAAAGTGGTTGGGGTCCAATCGCAATGCGATCGCGCGCATTGCTTCGGGGCTGTTGTTGTGAATCGTGATGCGCGCCGTACCCGTCAGTCGCTGCGACGCAGGATCCAGCGACACGTTCACGCGATAATCCGTCCGCAACTGCCAATAGTTGCGTCCGGGACGACCCGACGAATCACGCGTACCGGCTGCATACGCCTTGCGAATCGCGTTGGTGATTGGGATGTCGCGACGCACCGCCCTTTCGGGCGCTGATGACGTCGCCGAGACGATATTGGTGGCGGTCTGCATGCGATGGCACGCCATGGGAATGGCGAACGTCAGCATGAGCAATCCAGCGCGACGCACAGAAGAAGTCATCATAAATCGGGCAGAGTTCGGAGACTGCAAGCACATGTTCCCGCGGATCGCCTGAATATGGCTCAGGCAGCGCGTATTGGTTACCGGACGTGCCGATTTGAGTCACAAAAAGGGCCAAGTCTGACTTTAGGTAACTGTCAGTGCCGTCGACACTTGTAACACATGAAACGCGCGTACGTACGGGCACTGGGACGGTTACTGACGGACATCGAAACCGGTGCCGGCAATGACGCCATCGCGGTCTCGCTGGCTGCCGCCGTGCGTCAATCGCGTCCGCGCGGTGTGACGATACGTGTCACCGATGACGTGCTCACCGTAGACGATGAGATCGTCGC
>JANXUN010000538.1 GCA_025356185.1 Gemmatimonadaceae bacterium | reverse complement strand
CTAACTCCGAGATCGCTGCCGAGCTCGGCGAACGTCGGTCCTGGACGTCCGGCAAGGCTTAGAGCGACCGCAACGTCTGCTGGCTGAAGGACGATGGGCATGTAGACTCGCTGTTCGGTATTCGACTACACCGTATACCGTTATAGTATAACGACTTAAAGAAATGAATGCAACCTTTATTCTACATTTCAGAATGCCATTTCCTCGCGACTAGCGGACAGTTGATTGAAGTGAAACGTGCGCTTCATATAATTGATCGCTCTTCTCCCTCGTTTTGGAGGTAGAAAGTATTCGAATGGTTGACCGAACAACTCAGCGAACCGCATAAACGGAAAGATCCCAGTCGATCGGCGGAGTGGAGGTTGTACTATCCCGCCGAATTGGATGCCATTCAGACGCGAATGCGCGCCGGTGATTTGCTGGTGCTGGCGGTGAAGCAGTCGGGCGACCTGCTCATTCTCTTGGCCAGCAAGGGATCCGAACGCGAGCGCGAACCGCAGCTGCTGTTTGGTATTGATGACAGCGATGAGGAACGGTTACAGGTGCGCGAGCTGCACGAACCGATTGCGATGGATTTTGTCGCTGCGACGATTCTTGAAGATTTGGGCATCGCGCGCGTTGAGCTGCCCTCCGGTGGCGACAGCGCGATTGTCGCTCGTTTGATCGAGACGTTGATCACCGAATTTGCATCGCGGTTACCTGCTGATGAGCAGGTGGCGTCGCTCGTGCGCGGCGCGTTCGGTGATGTCGGCGCGCGAGAAGAACCGGACGCCGCGCTTGTTTGGTGGATTGAGGCGGAAGCCGCTGCATTTCGCGGATGGGAGGATGCAAAGATTGGCGCACGATTGCGTCAGGGATTTTCGCCTGCAGACGGTGCGCCTGATGTTGAGTCGTTCAGGGCATTTTCGATGTCGTTGCGTCAGTCGCGCGTGTCACGCGCGGGCGGGGCACTGGAATATCACATTCGCGAATTGCTCGACGTGCGTGGATTGCGAAACCCGATGAAGGCGATCATCGATCACGGTGAGCGTCCAGACTTTCTGTTTCCGTCGAAAGCGCCGTACGACGATGCCTCGTTTGACGCGGCACAGCTGCGGATGCTCGGCGTGAAGTACACGGCGGAAGACCGCTGGCGTCAGGTTTTGAACGAAGCGCGTCGTATCGAACAGAAATACCTACTGATGCTTGAGCCGTCGATTACGGCGAGTCAGGTGTCGCAGATGCGGAATGCAAAACTGCAGCTGGTGATTCCGGCGCCGATTCGGGCGCGGTATCCGGCGCAGGTGGCCGGCGAGATCTCAACGGTTGCGGCGTTTTTGGGCGAGCTGGAGAGAATTCAGACGCGCGAGAGTGCGCGTGACTAGCGCGGAGGACAAACCGCGAAAGTAACTTAGTGTTACCGATGATTGTATTTGCTGATGTTGGGTTAAAAGTGTGGCATATCAATTTTACCTACAGTGGCTCCGCTCCCTCGTTTAAAATCTCAATGAAGGCGCTGTACGCAAACGCACGCTCACGCTTCTTACCCGTGATCTCACGCGCGATACCGAGATCGACAAGAATGTCGATCATGCGCGAGGCGGTTGCGAAGGTGACGCCTGTGCGATCAGCGAGAAGTCGAATGTCGGCCACCGGTCGTTGCCGCAATGCCTCCAGTGTCAGGAGTGCGTTCGCCGTGCTGCGTCCGTATTCTCGCACACGACGCGAATCGGCGTCAAACAATGCCAACAATCGATGCGCGGTGTCGACAGCACCAGTCGCTGTTGTCTCCACACCGTCAAAGAAAAAATCCAACCATGCTTCCCAGTCTCCGTTGAGTCGTACAGCGTCCAGAAGCTCGTAATAGCGTGCGCGATGTTGTTTGAGGTAGAGCGACAGGTACAGCAGTGGTTGACGCAATACGCCATCGTGATGCAAAATGAGCGCAATGAGTAATCGTCCGGCGCGACCGTTGCCGTCGAGAAACGGGTGAATCGTTTCGAACTGTACATGCGCGAGCGCCGCTTTTATGATCGCGCCGGGCGCGCGCTCATCATGCAGGTACTGTTCGAGCGCTGTCATGCACGGTTGGACCTCGTGGGGTGGAGGCGGTACAAACTGCGCATTGCCAGGTCGCGTTCCGCCAATCCAGTTCTGCGTGCGACGAAATTCGCCTGGCTGTTGTATCGCGCCGCGTCCCGTCGCCAACAACTTGCCATGAATTTCCCGCATCAAGCGATTCGACAGTGGGAAGCCTTCACGTAACCGAGACAATCCATGCTCCAGCGCTGCCACGTGGTGGGACACTTCAGCGACATCGTCAAACGGAACGCCGGGCGCGCTATCAAGTTCAAACAGCAGGAGGTCTGAAAGCGATGACTGTGTCCCTTCGATTTGGCTGGATAGCACGGCCTCCCTGCGCACGTAGGCGTACAGAAAGAGCTCGGGATCGGGGAGGAGCGCGGTAATCGCGTCTAGCCGACCGCAGGCGAGCAGTACACGTTCGAGGTGGCGCTGCCGCTCAGTCGTAAACTCAATGGGCGGCTCAGGCGGAAGGGCATTCGGCACGAATGCCCGGACGGTCTCGCCACCAAACGAAGTTGATCGGTACGTACCTGTGCTGCCTCGATGCATCAGCGATACCAGTTGTTATCAATCCTGATAATAGTGAAGCCCACTATTATAAAAATCGCGATATTTTATAATAGTGACCGCAGGTCGCAGCGCCAAGTTGAACCCCGCAAATCCGGAGACGAAGTGGTCACAAAAATGCTCTTTCTTCCGTTCCAGTGATTACCAGACAGTTTCTGCTGGCACCGCTGTGCGCTTTTGTAGCTGTGTCATTAGCTGCGCCAATCCTCGCGACTCCGCGCCATTATCGCCGCGCGTCGCACTCGGAATCGGCGTCGACACCAGTTCATCCGGACCGTGGGGATTTGCCTCCGCGACGGTCGTACACGAAATCGTTATCGCATGGCAGCAGTACCTCGCAGAACAGGCGGCGCATCGCCTAGGACCGATGGTGCGATCCCAATGCTGGTCGGATGAGCAGCAACGTCGATGGCCATACTACGATTTCGCGCCAACGCGAGATTTGGCCGGCTTTGATGCGATCATCGTTGACGCGCGACCACTTCGCTCAGCGAGCGCCGACACATTCCTCGTACGCACGTTGTTTATCGAACCGTCGCGCGACAATTCACCGCCGCGTCCATCAGCGCTAGTGACTGTTCACGCGCGGCGCATTGGAAACACTTGGCGATTTGAGAGTCCGATTGATCGCGTCAGCGCAGACTGGAAGCGGTTCACCGTCGGCTTCATTCACTACGTCGTACAACCAGGTCTCGAATTTGACGCGGCACGTGCACAACTCGCTGTTGCGTTTGCCGACTCACTCGCCGAAGCGTTTGAGGTCCCGCGAGTGGACAGCATGACGTACTACATGGCGACTGATATTGATGCGCTTAACCTGCTGCGCGGCTTTCAGTGGTCGGTGAGTGTCACATCCGGTGGCGGACTAACGGTGCAGTCGAATCATCAGCTGTTTGCAGCCGAGCCTGCTTTTGGCGAAGCGCATCGACATGAGATTGTTCACTATGTGCTTGCGGCAATGCCCAATACGAATAATGGAAACAACCTGATTGCCGAAGGGATTGCGACGTGGCTTGGCGGAACGCTGGGGTTGCAAGGGCCCGCGCTGCGCGCGCAGTACGCGATGTATGTAAAGTCGCATCCAGATGTCACGCTCGATCGCGTGATCGATCGCGACGACGTCGACTGGGGACGACGGCCGGCCGCTGCAATTTTGCGCCGCATGGTATCTGACGCTCGAGGTAATTCTGCATTGCGGGAATTGCTTCGCACCGGGCCATCGTCTGCCGAACGCCGCAACACGATGTCACGTGTACTTGCCAAACAATGGTCGAGTATCGCGCGCGATTGGCGCATACTCGCGGACGCAGGCACGTGGTAGCGCGCTCTCCATTTGATGCTGTTCAATGCTGGAAAGTGGCTTGCTGAAATTCGACACAACATATGATACTGTTGGCGAAGTAGTGAATGGTTAAATTTTACTGACCACTTACTCCGGACCGCCAAATGGCCAAACGCGCGCCGCAGCAGCGAGACCTGACGCCTACCACCGTTGCCGCGACAAAGTTCAAAGCCACCTGCCTTGAACTGATGGATGAGGTTGCGCGCACGGGACGCGAACTGGTAGTGACGAAACATGGTCGACCAGTCGTGCGAGTCTCGGCGGCTGCTGAAACGCCGGCATCGCCGATTGGATTTATGAAGGGCATGATCAAGGGTCACGGCGACATCGTGTCCGCCAATCACGATTGGTGGGAGCTGTCGCCGAACGATCCACTGCGGAAGCCGCAAAAGCGAAAAGGCTAAGCGCCGCCATGACCACACACACGTATCCAAAACGGGCAACCCGCGCTCGTAAGAACGCCGTTCGTGAATCGCCCGCGTCGAACGCTCGAGAATCCCTCGCGTGGCGGGCCATCGATGAGCCGCATCGTAACACGGGGCTTCTCATGGACACGCACGTGTGGCTCTGGATTTTGGTAGATGAACCGCGTTCCATAAGTCACACGGTGCGAGGACTTGTCGCGCGCGCCGCCGAGACGAGTCAACTTTTCGTCAGTGACATCTCGTATTGGGAATTGGCAATGCTCGTGAGCAAAGGGCGCCGCGAGCTACCGATGGGCATAGATCACTTTCTTGCGGTGTCTGCGAATGCGCCTGGAATCACGTACGTGGGTGTCGATCGCAATACACTGGTCGATAGCACGAAACTTCCCGGCAAACCGCACAATGATCCCGCCGATCGAATTCTGATTGCCCACGCGCGTTCACTCGGCGCGTCGCTCCTGACTCGTGACAAAGACATTATTAACTACGCCAAACGTACGCCGGGAATA
>JANXUN010000409.1 GCA_025356185.1 Gemmatimonadaceae bacterium | reverse complement strand
CGATCTCGTGATATTGTATCGTGACACCCTGTTGGCCGCCGCCGCCTTGCACAACGGGCACGGGAATCTCGCCACCTGCTAAAAAGCTGGCCTTCTCGCCACTGGCGGCCATCAAGTTCGGCTCGGCCAACGAACGCGCGTTGCCATGCTGCTCTTCGGCATCGAGCAGTCCAAGCAGCTCCTTGCTACCAAAGTTGCTGAGAACCGTGAGAAACTTGGTCGCCGTCGGCAACAGCGCGTTACCGTTGCCATCAACATTAGACGGATTGCTCAGCGCACCCACGCCGATTCGCGAACCATTGTTCGACGTGCGCAGCATAAGCGACGCACCCATGTCACGGAGTGCATCCTTGCGCACTTCGGCGAATTTGACGCTGAGTGAAATTTGCCGCAGCTCTCCCGACGTGCGTACTTGCACGCGAATGTGTCGACGCGCAACGCGCGTGCCCCACAAAATGATGTCGGTCTCACCAGGCTTGAGCGCATTGATCACGACGTCTCGTTCACTGATCACGATAACGTCGGCTACCTCGGCATTTACGACAGTGACCTTTTTGATGACATCGGTGCCAGAGATCGGAAATGACCGTCCCGCTGCAAGCTCGAGTCGTTGGATATCCGCATCTGAGGCAACCAACAGCGGCTGTGCAACAGCCGCGCGTGAAACGCCGAACGCAGCGATCGCGATCGTCGTCGCAAATCGCAGCGCGCGATGAAGAGGTACACGACGGAACGTCATAAGAAATCCTGACACGAGAGTGATCACGATTTGCTCGTGTCGGCTTTGTCGAATCGCTGGCGCGAGATTTTGTCGCCGCGATACACCTGCACGACCGCCGAATCGACGCGTGGGGCTGGCGCGGCCGCGGGCGCGGCTGCTGGCGTTTTCGTAACGCTATTGATGCGCGCGGGGGTCGGTGCGGTGGCAGGTGCGGTGATGACAATCGATCGAGCAGGTGCGGCCATCCCCATCGCGCGCATCATGTCGCTGATTGACGCGCCGGTCGTGGCAACCGTGTCCGGATCGCCGAATCCGCGCAACACGAGTTGGATCTTGCCCTGGTTCGTTGCGATCGCGAGTTGTTCGGCTTCAGACGGCGTGACTTCGAGCGTTGCCGTTGTCGCGTTTTGCGGCTTGCCATCGGGGCCACGCTCCAACTGCGAGCCAACCGATAACACACGCATATTGCTCATGAACAGCTTCGCGCGCTCTTGTGCATTCGCGGCGTCTTCACGAACGGTAACGAGCACGTCGACGCGGCTGTTTGGTTGAATCAATCCCGACAGCCCCGCCACCTCATCGATCTTCACCGCCATCGCGCGTTTGCCTGGCGTGATCTTGACTTCAAGTCCCGCACCAGCGCCCGCAGGTGCAAGACGTCCCGGCACCAACGCATCGCCCGCCATGACATTCACGCGCGTCACACGACCCACCAACGAGTCGGCGCTCATGAATGCACCATGAGGGACCGCCGAGCGCGGCACCAACGACATACGCGCGTCCGCTTTGGTCAACAAGTGACCTTCGGGCAAATCGGTCGACGCCACGACGATCCCAACGGTCGGAATGCGGGAGTCTTCCTTTGCTCGCACCAACACGCTGTACACGCCAAGGCCGGAGCCGATGGCCACAATCACCGCGACGACAAGTACGGACAGCAGGCGCTTATCACGCATTGACGCAGCCTCGCCATGCACCAGCGGCACACGTCATGGCTGCTCCCGACGAAACTCGGCGGCGACATTGATCTTCTTCGCCGCTTGCATAACCAAAAACGTCGCCGGCGCAAACGGAAAACTGTCGAGCGCGACTCGCACGCGACGATCAACACCGGCCGTACCGGCAAACGTGACTTTTACCAGACCGAGTGCCTGCGTACCGGCGGTGCCGGAAATAAGTGCGCGCGTGTACGTGCGTACCGCAACGGTATCAGCGGCGCTCTCAGTCAATGTTGCTGCGTACCGAGCGCCATCCCGCACCGCATTGATCAAGTTTGAGCGCGAAATGAAATAACGACTCCAGTCAATGGTGCCAAAGATCAACGCCATCAGCAACGACACCACGATTGCAAATTCCACCATGGCCGATGCCCGATCGGCGCGTACAAACGCGCAGAGCGGGCGAAACCATGTTGATCTATCTGCAAGAGATTGCATCTGAGCACCGTCGCTCGGCATCAGGGTGTCAACAGCAGGCCGGGACGCAAAACAGCCGCGGCCAGCGCCATCGCCATCGGAAGTGCATAGGGAAATGTTCGAAACTTTGCATCGCCGGCGCCGACATCGGCGTGCGCCAACACCGTGCCCGCATTCGTCGCTTGCAGCGCCACCGTGCGCATCGTGTACTGCACGCCGTGTCGATACACGAGTACGGCCACACTCATCACGCCACCCAACAGGGCGGCCAACAACGCCGACCGCCAGGTGAGTGACCATCCGATCCACGATGCCGCGGCCGCGAAATACTTCACGTCTCCCGCGCCGAGCATGCCGAGTAACCAAAACGGAAGCCATAGCGCGAGACCCAACAACACGCCGAGGATCGCGTCCACGGCGGAGTTAGCGATCGACCAATGTGCTATGCCGCTCACGGCACCGATCATCAAAAGCCACAACACGAGCGTGTTGGGCACGCGTCGAGCGCGCAGATCGGTGACGACACCAACTGCTAACGACGCGAGGAACAGCGACGTCAGCAGCGTGCGCACACTCTCATCGGTGATGAGCACGTGTTGTGAGAAGTCTCAATGCGACGACGATATCGACCGTCCGAGAGTACGACACGACTCTCGGACGACGTCGATGTACCGTCTATGGTTTAGAAGGCGCTGTTGACGTTCGCGAAACCGTTATTGACCTTGGCGCCAACGACCTTGATGACGGCGATAGCGACAGCCGCGATCAGTGCGACCATGATCCCGTATTCGACCATCGTGGCGCCCGACTCCTCGCGCACGAAACGGCTCACCAACTGTTCAGACTTTGACATCGTTTCTCCTCGTAAGGAATGGGTGGCATCGACGCGCCGATACCGAAGCGAAGACGCGCGCGTGATCCCGACACTGGGTGTCACATCAGCGGCATTCTCGTTCAAAGGACGAAGCATGGGGTGAGTGGTTACGTCGTGACAGTCTTTGCCACGAGTGTGACACAGCTCGATCAGACAGTGACAAATCATTTCGTCGCACATTCACGACACAGACGTCTCAGCACACCATTCTGTAACTCGTTCTACAACAAGCGCTTATGCTCTTTAGTTTCCTGCATTGAGGCCAGCGTACGCGCGACTACGCGGCGCAATAGTGCCTGCAATTGGACGTCTCGCTTTCGCGCGGCGCGGCCGAAAAAGAAACGCCCGGCCCCAAATGCCGTGCTCATCATCGCGATAATGCCGCACACAATGATAGGCGGACTATGCGTGAGACTCGCGAGCACCCCGGCCGTCATCATGCTGCTTGGAACTCCGGCACCCATACCGAATCCGACCAGCAATAGCGCCGAAGTTTGAGACAGGTCTTCATAGATGCGAAAGTGCGTTTTTCCGCCGCGCGACGTCACGTTCATCTGCACGACGCGCGTACCCGCACCTCTTTGTGATGACGCAGCCGTCGTGTTCACTGTCAACGTGCGACCGACGGCGCTCACATTCACCATCTCGCCGAGTGCACTTCGAACTTCGTCGGCGATTTCTTCAAAATCATCGCTGCCAAGTTCACCATCGATCGTCGCGCCGTATTCGAGCTTGTAGCGCGATCCAAGAAACCAATTGGGACGATTGAGCATCAATTCGCCCGGCTCGACGACGACCGGCACCATGGCGGCGCGTTCACCGAGTGCCTTGTCGACGTATTTCGCATCGATGCCCGCCTCGACCGCCGCGTCGCGCACCACGGCGACGTTCACGCCTTGTGTGACAAGCGGCTGCGACGACCGTGGTGCGAATGACGCAGGCGGCGTGACCATGCCGGTGTTGGCTTGCAGCTCCGCCGCGCGCGACCACACCTGCTGCGCGTCGGTGCTCGACATCACGTCGCTCGATGATCTCGACACGACTGCGCGCCCAGCAACACTCGGATCGTACGCGCCATCGAGAATCTGCGGCACAAGCGCCTGACGCAGTGCGTATGCATCGTCAAATCGACGCGCCGGAGATTTTTCGAGAAGCCGCGACACCAGCTCGTCGAGCTTTGGTGGTACACGAGGGTTGATCGAACGCACCGTGGGAGGTATCGCATTCACGTGCGCCACCACGATCGCCGACGCACTCGGACGTTCAAACGGAAACCGGCCCGTGAGCGCGAAGAACGCCAACACGCCCAGCGAATACAAGTCACTGCGTCCGTCGAGCGTGTCGCCGGACACTTGCTCAGGACTCATGTACTGCACGGTACCAAGCACCGCGCCTGTTGCGGTGAGCGGAGCGGTTTCCGCAACACGCGCAATGCCAAAGTCGGTCACCATCGCGCGACCTGTTACGCGATCGAGCAACACGTTTTCCGCCTTGACATCGCGGTGCACGATGCCATGCGCGTGAGCAAATCCCAAGGCATCACACAGTTCTCGCAGCAGCGAGACCACATCAACGGGCGCGAGCGGTCCCGTTCGCGCGATGCGCTCAGCAAGCGATTCACCCGACACCAACCCCATCACGAAGTACACGACGCCGTCGCGCTCGGCCGCGGCGTAAATCGGAACAATGTTGGGATGCGACAGCGCCGCGGCGGTGCGCGCTTCGCGCAGAAACCGCGCGCGTATCTGCGCATCAGCAGCAAGGTGCGGCGGTAGGGTTTTGATTGCGACCTCACGCTGCAACTGCTCGTCATGAGCACGGTACACGACGCCCATCCCTCCGCGACCTATTTCGCGATC
>JANXUN010000443.1 GCA_025356185.1 Gemmatimonadaceae bacterium | reverse complement strand
CCCGACGACGAAATTCGCGTCGACGTCGATCCCGATAAACTGCGCGCTCTAAACCTCACACCCGAAGACGTTGCCGTCGCGATCCGCGCGCAAAACGCCACCGGTGCTGGCGGCACGATTCGCAAAGGACAGTTTCGGTTTTCCGTCCGCGCGCTCACCGAATTTCGCACGCCGCAAGAAATTCTCGACACACCCGTCGGCATCGTTGGCTCGGGCGTTACGCTGCGCGACGTTGGCACGGTGAGGCTTGGTCTCGCAGATCCGCAAACGCTCACGCGCCTTGACGGCGTGCAAGCGATCGGCCTCGTCGTCTACAAAGACGCAGGCTCCAACACGGTCGCCGTCACAAACCGCATGATGACGTCGATTGCACAACTGCAAACAGAATTCCCAGCAATCGGCATTAACGTTGTCGCCGCGCAAGCAGACTTTGTTGTCGACGCGCTGTCCAACCTGGGACAAGAAATTGTCGCAGGCGGAATTCTCTCACTCATCGTGATTCTCATCTTCCTGCGCGATTGGCGCATGTCGATGGCGATCGCGCTCGTGGTACCGCTCTCCGTACTCGTCGCACTCGTCGCGCTGCAAGCCCTTGACGTCTCCATCAATGTCCTCTCACTCGGCGGTCTCGCACTCGGCACCGGCCTGCTCGTCGATACGGCCATCGTTGTTGCCGAAGCCGTTGGACGACGACGTGACGAAGGAATGAGTTTGATTGACGCCGCCATTGCAGGCACCGACGAAGTCGCCGCGCCGTTGTTTGCAGGCACGCTCACAACCGTGTTGGTATTTGGTCCAATCATTTTTGTGCGCGGTCTCGCGGCGGCGCTTTTTCGAGATCTCTCGTTAAGCGTTGTCACCACCGTCGCAGCGTCGTTGCTGCTCGCGCTCACACTCATGCCCGTGATGATTGTCGGTCGGCGAAAGCGCTCTGCACCAAGCGCGGCACCCGCGTCACCGCTTACAGCAAAACCAAAGGGCGCGACCACACGCACTCTCGACGCGTGGGGCGTGACGCTCACGCATTGGTACGAACAGGGCATGCTGTGGGCGATTCGAAACACCGCAACCGTGTTTGTGGTATCTGCGCTGTTCATGGTGCTCACAGCATGGCTGATTTGGATTCTTCCCAAAGAAATTTTGCCGCGCATCGATGAAGGGGTTCTCGTCGCGCAACTGCAGTTACCCGAAGGCACCAGCATTGAAGCCACCACGTCGCAAGTCGCGCGCATTGAAGCCGCTGCAAAATCGCTCAAAGCGCACGGCATGTACGCGCGCGTTGGCAAAGCCACCAACGAAGAGGTATTAGGCGGCGCCGATCCGGGCACGAGCGCCACCGCGCAACTCATTATTCCTGTACCCAGCAACGCCGACGCCGCGCGATTTGCGCAATCATTGCGTGCTGCATTACCCGATTTGGCAAATGGTGCGCTCGCGCTCGATCTTGCGGGCCAATCGGAATTCGGTTCGTTAATTGGACGCGAAGGACGATTGGTACGCGTTGAACTCTCGGCGCCGTCGGTGCGCGAGTCGCAGCAGTGGGCCGATACAGTGCGTCGTGCGCTGCGCGGTGTGTCGGCATTGAGCGACATTCGCGATGCATACGCCGAGTCGCAGCCGATTGTGGAAGTGACGCTGGAACGGACGCGATTGGCAGAGCGGGGGATTGCGCCGCAACAGGTGGCGAGCGCGCTGGCGGGCGCGCTTGGCGGTGTGAACGCGAGTGAGTTGCGCGCGACCGACAAGCGCACGCCGATTACGGTGCGTTATGCGGGATTGCGTAACGAAGATTTGCAAACGGCTTTGCAAACACCAGTGCGCGGTGTGCCGTTGGGGCAATTAGTGCGCGTGAAGGAAACGCGCGCGCCGTTAGAGGTTGTGCGAGTTGGTCAGCGGCCGGTAACCATTGTAGAAGGACTGGTTGAAACCGGTGGCACCGCGAAAGCGACCGAGAACGTGCTCGCGCGCATGAAAACGTTGGTGCTGCCAGCGGGCGTCTCGTGGCAAGTTGGTGGTGCCGATGCCGAACGCGCACGCACGAGCAATGAGCTCACGCTGGTGGCCGTGCTCGCAGCATTGCTCATGTTCTTAGTGTTAGCGGGCGAGTTCGCGAGCTTTACGATTCCGCTCGTGGTAATGCTCACCGTGCCGTTAGCGGGAGCAGGCGCGGTGATCTTTTTATGGATGACGGGGCAGTCGCTCAACGCGGTGTCATTGATTGGCATTGTTGTGATGATCGGCATGGCCGACAACGAAGCCGTGGTTAAGCTCGATGCGATTCGCAAGTTTCGCGATGAAGGTCATTCTATAGAAGACGCGATCCTACTTGGCGGTCATCAGCGATTGCGCGCGATCGCGATGACGTCGATTACAACGGTGACGGGCGTCTTGCCACTCGTGTTTGGGTGGGGCAGTGGTGGTGCATTGTACCAACCGTTAGCGGCAGGAATTATTGGCGGATCGGTGAGTGCGCTGCTGGTGACGTTCTTTTTACTGCCAACTGCATACGCCGTTTTAGAACGGCGCGATGAACGTAAGCGGCTCAAGGCTGGTGCGAAGCTGTGATTCGCCGAGCGGCTCGATCATGATTCGCGCAGCAGCGCATAGACCCGCTGTTGTCTGGGCAACGTGCGCCGCGCTGCTTATCGCGGGCGTGATTGCGTTCACCAAATTGCCGCTGGCGACGCGCACCACCGTCGAACTGCCTCGATTAAACGTTGGCGCGAGCTTGCCCGGCGCGTCGCCCGAAGTTGTTGAAGCGTATATCACGTCGCCCATCGAAGCGGCCGTGCAAGGTGTGCGCGGCGTGCGTCGCATTAAGAGCACGTCCACCGATGGCTTTGCATCACTCACCGTCGAGTTAGATGCCAAAGCCGACGTGCAAATGACGCGTCTCGCGATCCTTGAGCGGCTTGAACTGCTGCGCGGTGAAATGCCGCCCGGTGCATCACAACCATTCGTCAGTAACTACGTACCGCAGGGGCTGGAAGAGCCGCCCCTGATGTCGCTCACGGTGTTCGGTCCGTACACACCGGGCGCGCTGCAAACACTGCTTGAGGAGCGCGTGCGCCCACGACTCAGCGCCGTCGCAGGCGTTGCAGGCGTAACGGTTCGCGGCGGCACCACGCGCGGCGTTTCCGTGAGCTACGATCCCGTGTTGTTGCGACGTGTTGGAATTTCTCCGCTACTTCTGTCGGCCGCACTGAGCAGCGCACGCATGGTGCAGTCGCTGGGCGTGTTGTCGCGTGGTTCAACGATTCGCAACGTCGTATTGCGCGATCAGCCCGATGCACTCGCCGATCTCGATTCGTTGCCCGTGCTTGGCCCCGGCAGACGCATGTTTCGATTGCGCGAACTCGCCACCGTGCGCGCCGAAGAAGATGCTCAAGGCGGCTTCTTTCGCATAGACGGCAAACCCGCCGTCGCCATCGAAGTCACGCGCCACGCGGGTGCCGATGCGATCAAAACCGCCGCAGCGTTGCGTTCGGCAATCGATGAACTGCGTCCGCGACTACCGCCTGCCGTTACGCTGCGCATTGGCAGCGACGAAAGTATCGACTTGAGTCGCGAACTTGCCGATCTAGCGCAACGCGGTGCGATTGCATTTGTCGCGGTGCTGATCGTACTCGCAATCACGCTGCGCCGATGGCGCGCCGTTGCGCTCGTGATGGGCAGTACCGCCGTCGCAATCGCCGCCACGGCACTCACGCTCTACATGTTTGATGTGCCGGCCAACCTCCTCACGTTGGCAGGGCTGGGGATGGGCGTTGGTATTCTGGTGCAAGACGCGCTCATCGTCGTGAATCGATTGCGCAGCACACACGATTCAGCCGACGGGCGCGCGACAACTACGCGCCGCATTACACCCGCGGTTGTGGGCAGTACACTCACGACGGCCGTAGTGTTGTTTCCTTTCTTATACTTGCAGGGCAACGCGCGGAGTGCGTTTGTGCCGTTTGCCGCGGCGTTCGTCTGCGCGCTGGGGTGGAGCCTCGCGACCGCACTGCTCATGGTGCCTGCACTCGGCGCTGGCGCGGCACAAGGCAGCGTGCAGTGGCACCGCATGCAACGCGCGTACGTGCGCGTGCTCGGTCGCATGCTGCGGTGGCGAGCCGTCACGCTGATTGCAACGGTGGGCGTGCTCGCGCTACTCACGTGGGGATTTATCGCGAAGGTGCCGCGCGCAAGTTTTTCGGGGTTCGGCGAACGAAAAACAACGCTCAGCGTCAACCTGTCGTTTCCGCGCGGCTCAGACGCTGACGCGCTCGATCGCTCGATGCGCGAGTTCGAATCGATTGTCGTTGGACGCCGAGAAATTGAACAAGTGCGCACGTTCGGCGGTGGAGGCGGCCAAGCCAGCATGCAAGTCGTGTTCACCAAAGACGGTGGCTATTCGGCGGCACCGCTCGAGTTGCAGGAAGCGCT
>JANXUN010000437.1 GCA_025356185.1 Gemmatimonadaceae bacterium | reverse complement strand
GTTTGACGAACTGTCGGCTGACGGCACGTTCGCGATGCCAACTGTCGCCGGCCGCGTGCGTTCACCGTGAGAGAGAATTGATGACCGACACCGCCCCACGTTCGTGGATGCCAGTCGCCGCGGCGCTCGGCGCGGTGTATTCGTTTGTGGGAATCGTGTTCGCGATACCAGTCACCCATGTTCAGGTCTGGCGCTATGCGGCCTAGATGGTGAGTTGCATCGCGTTCGCCGCGCACATTGTGTATGAGCGCATGGAGCAACGGGTCACTGCGGGTTCCTTGGCGCGACACGTGGCGATTGCCGTCGCATTCGGCGCGTTTGCGCTGGCGATTCGCGCAAACGTACACGAGTACTCCGTCGCGACGCCCGATCAATATCGCACGCGCTTGCTGGCTTCGTTGATTCTCTGGCCGCTGTTGCTGGGAATTCCCGCGTTTCTCGTCGCTTATTGCGCGAACGCTTTGTTTCGTTTTCGTACGAGCGTCTAAACGAAGACGCGTCTCACGGTCACGCAGTGGTTACCACGGCTCGTCGGCGGTCGGCCCGTAGATGGAAGGGAGTGGCACATCGAGTTCGCGGAGATACACGGTGAGTTGACCGCGATGATGAATGAGATGATTCATATTTTGTCGAACGACGACTTCGCGTGGCAGCGTCATGAGTACGCGATCACCAGATGTGAGCGACCAATGCACGGTGAAGTCGTCGTCGGTGGAGGCGACGATCGCCGCGCGCGCTTCGGCGACGTTCTTGTCAAACTCCGCGAGCAACGTTGCTGTCGTTTCGTTGGTGTATTTCGCGCCGGCGCTGAGATCGAGCTTGGTGTGTTTCAGCGCGAGCGTTTGCCAGCCGGGCATGCGCGCGACGAGCTGGGCGAGATGCGCAACGGAGAATGATTTCGGGTGCGGCTTCCAGTCGCCGTGGTTGTCTGGGACGCGTGCCAGCAGACGTCTGGTCGTGGCCATTTCCTGATCGAATTCTGGGAGCAGTTTATCGGCGATGGACATGGAATTATTCGCTCAGAGCGCTTGATGATGTGCGCGCGCGGGTGGCGTACTCGCGGGCAGCGGACGAATTTGAATGTCGCTCGGAGCTCACGATTTCTCTATCACCGATTCTTTCTATGTCGCGCGCTGCCCTAACTCTCGGATCGCTCGTTTTTATCGCCGGCTGCGCCGCGGCCGCGTCGTCCGGTTCATCCTCGTCCGGATCGGCAGCAGCTGCATCCGGCAGCTCTGGCGGATTTTTCTGGGCCGAGCGACCCGTCGGCAAACAGCACCGCTTGATGGCGTCTGCAAAGACGGTGGTGGTGGGTGGTTACGACGCTGCGGCAACGCCGGTGTTGCGCATTGCGTCGGGTGATGAAGTCGAAGTCGGCGCGGTGTCGACGTGCGGCGCGCGATTGCTGCAGCCGGGAAAAGACAGCGGCACCGTTGAGCCGATGTACCGCGAAATCACCAACGCGACGCGCGATTCAACGCTCAAGCGCGGACCCGGTGGACACATTCTTACGGGACCGATTTACGTGGAAGGTGCAGAGCCCGGTGATGTACTCGAAGTGCGCATCAAACGCGTTGACATGGACATTCCGTTCGCATGCAATTCGTTTGGCCCGCGCAGTGGTTTCATGCCAGAAGAGTTTCCGGGACAATCCAAGTCGCGCATCGTGCCGCTCGATCGCGAAAAAATGATCGGGCACTTTTCTGATTCACTTGGCATCGAGATTCCGCTTCACCCGTTCTTTGGCAGCATGGGTGTCGCGCCTGCGGCGGGTCGCATTAACAGCGCGCCGCCGGGTCAGCATGCCGGCAATCTCGATAACAAAGAGTTGATTGCGGGCACGATTCTGTACATCCCGGTGAAAGCAAAAGGTGCGCTGTTTGAAGCAGGGGATGGACACGCTGCGCAAGGCGACGGCGAAGTGGACATCACTGCACTTGAGACTGCGTTACGCGGGCATTTTCAGTTTATCGTACGCAAAGACATGAAGCTCACGTGGCCGCGTGGCGAGACGCGCACGCACTACATCGCAATGGGCACGGATAGCAGTTTGACGATCGCCACGAAAGTCGCGGTGCGTGAAGCGATCAACCTGTTAGCCGATGTAAAAAAGATGACGCGCGAAGACGCGTACATGCTGGTGAGTACGGGGTGCGACGTGCATGTGACGCAGCTGGTAGACGGCACGATGGGCGTGCATGTGATGATTCCGAAACGATTGTTTGTGCGATAGCGCTCTAAGGCCTTGGCGGCAGGGACACCTTTTCGAGCGTGAAGCCCTGCGTCATTGAACCGGCCGAGAGATACACGACGCCGCGTCGTCCAAAACCGACGATGCTGCGACCGAGAGGAAGTCGCACGCGCTTTTGCAATCCATCGCGCGGATTGATCACGTCGTAGACAAGTTCGCCTTGGCGCGATTGCGCGGACGTGGTGGGAAGAACCCACACGTTGCCATCGAGGTCCGGCATCAATGCACCAGCACGAATGGGCGGATAGTAGTCGGCCATCTCTTTGAGTGGGACGTATTCAGTAATGAGTGGCGGCGGCGCTTGCGGGCGGCCGTCTGCTTCACCACCGCCTCCGCTTCTCCCACTGCCGCCATCACGATTCGCGCCGCCGCCAGCGCCCGCGAAGGCTGCAGGAGTGTTTGGATTGACCGGCGGGAATCGCTTGGCCTCGGCGATTTTCGCTGAATCAATGAGCTTTTGCTTTTCGTCGTCAGTGAGTCGCCGCCAATCAAACGGCAACTTTGCCGACGCCGCTGCGGACCCGTTCGGCAAGATCCAGTCGACGTGATAATCGTGACCGCGCACAATGGCGAGAGTTCCGTCGGATAACACCGACCAGTCGTCTATTGATCGCAGTGGATTGACGGTGAGATAATTTTGGTCCCGTCCGTCCCGTCCTTGCACGACACGAAACCCGCCGGCTACCTGCTGAATCGCGCCTAGTGTGTCGATGCGGCGCGCGTCCATGTCGAAGCGCAGGATGTTGGCGGAATCGCCGTTTTGCGTCGACATGCTGAAAACACCGGTAGGCGCGCCGTTTGCGTCAAGCACAGGTCGAGAGACCGTTGTCGGTGGACTGCGAAAGATCAGACGACCGCGCGCATCGACGCCGGACCACGAACGAAAGAACGGACCCACG
>JANXUN010000432.1 GCA_025356185.1 Gemmatimonadaceae bacterium | reverse complement strand
CCGTGCGCATTGCCGATGAACTGCATGAAGACGGTTCATTCGACGTCACGCCCGATACCACGCTTGCGCGCAGCAACAACGCAAACACCGACGTTGCCATGGAGCGCGCGCTGGCATTCGTGCGCGGTAACGCGCCGCTGCCACTCGCCATTCGCTATCAGCTGCCCCTTCGCGCGCTCGCGGCAACGCCGGCGTTTTATGACAGCACCAGCTATCCGTTTATGGGCGCGCGTGTCCTCAGCGGATTTCGTGTGTGGAGTGCGATGCACGCCCGGCACGCGCACCGTGAGTTGTACGATGATGACGTCGACGCGGCTTTTCATCGCATCATTCCGCGCCTTGAATCCGCACACACCGCCATCGAATATGCAAGAGCCATCGCGGAGTTCGCAGCATATACGGATGATGTCTCGTCGATTCCGAATGGAGAATCGATGGACCAGGCCATTGGCACGGCGGCACTCCCATTTCGGCTGCGTAGCGCCGAGGGTCGTGTCTTTCTCGCTGACGTCATTCACGACTCCACGACGACGGCGCTCAACCTGGTGAACGGAACAGAACTCGTGTCGTTGGAGGGCTATCCAATCGTCGCGTGGCTGGCCGAGCATCGCCACACCTTACCGGCATCGAACGACTGGACGCGTCTTGCGTCTGAGGTGCAGCAGATGGTGCGCGGTCGTGCCGGCGACGCGCCGGTTCGCGTGCGCGATCTGAGCAATCGCGAGCGCAATATTTCCGTGCTACGGCGCGAGAGTTATCGCGCCGCATTGCCAACAGTCGAGCGTCCCGAGGGCGCCGTCGCGAGAATACTCAGTGACGGCATCGCATACGTGGATGTGGAGCGACTAACCGACGCCAACGTCGACTCCGCGATGCTTGCCGTGCGCACCGCGCGCGCACTGGTGCTGGATTTGCGCGGACAGCTGTTCATCAACGACGCGCGACTGTTGCGACATCTTGCGTTGAAACCCAAAGTTGCTGTCGCGCAGCTGGTGCAACGCACACTCACTCAACCGTGTTTTGCCACAATCCGTGAGGCGACAAGCGCCTGCGCGGATGTGCGCGAAACGCGCACATGGATGCGCGACATCGATACGGCGAACGTGGTGCAAGCGCGCATTGTCGCGCTGATCGATGAACGAACCGTGGGCGCGATGGAGCGATTTGCGCTCTCGCTTGAACAGATGAACAGCGTGACGTTTGTTGGTGGCGCAAGCGCGGGTGCTGCGAGTTGGACGACCCCGCTCTCACTTGCTGGTAAATTGACCGTCGGCATTGCCACGCAAGACCTGCGGCGTATTGACGGCGGACAGTTGCAACGCATTGGACTTACACCGGTCGTCGACGTGAGACCAACAGCGCGTGGAGTTCGTGCCGGCGAGGACGAAGTGTTGCAGCGTGCGCAGCAGTGGGCGCAACAACTGCTCGATACCGCTGCGCGCCGCCGCCGCTAGCGCCTCGCATGTGGTGAATCAACAGTCGCTGCCGATCGACGACGTTCTTCCCGAGCTTCGCACGGCGCTCGCGCAGCACAATTGCGCGGTACTCGAAGCGCCACCCGGTGCCGGGAAAACCACCCGCGTGCCTCTTGCACTGCTCGACGCGGCGTGGCTTCACGGCAGGCGCATCGTGATGCTCGAACCGCGTCGACTGGCGACACGCGCTGCGGCGCACTTCATGGCGGGAGTACTCGGCGAGCCGGTCGGACAAACCGTGGGCTATCGCATGCGCGGCGAAACGCGTGTGAGTAGTCGCACACGCGTCGAGGTGGTGACTGAGGGGGTGCTGACGCGCATGCTCGCTGATGATCAATCGCTTGATGCGTACGGCGCCGTGCTGTTTGACGAGTTTCATGAACGGTCGTTGCACGCCGATGTTGGGCTCGCACTCACGCTGGAAACGCAGCAACATCTGCGACCTGATTTGCGCGTGTTAATCATGTCGGCCACGCTGGACGGTGATGGTGTGGCGCGCTTGTTGGGTCAGGACGACATGGCCGCGCCGGTAGTGCGCAGCGATGGCCGCATGTTTCCCGTGGAGACGTTGTATCGAGAACCGCGCGCGGACGAGCGTGTCGACGCGACAGTGGCACGAACGATTCGCGAAGCGCTCGACGCGCACGCGGGCGACATACTCGTGTTCTTGCCAGGGTTAAGCGAGCAACGACGCGTTGCCGAACGACTGCAGGGTGACGCGGCGCTCCTCATGCATCACGCAATCGTTCACGTGTTGCACGGCAGCTTGCCCTTCGCCGAACAAATGCAGGCCATCGCACCGGCGCCAAGCGATCAACGCAAGATTGTGCTTGCCACCAGCATCGCAGAAACGAGCCTGACGATCGAAGGGGTGCGCATCGTCATCGACAGTGGTCTCTCGCGGTTGCCGCGATTTGACGCGCGTGCGGGGCTGAATCGACTCACCACCGTACGCGTGAGTCGCGCGTCGGCCGATCAACGTCGCGGTCGCGCAGGGCGCGTGGCACCGGGCGTTTGCTACCGACTGTGGCATGCGGCCGAAGATCACACGCTGATGCCGCGTACGCGCCCCGACTTGTTGGACGCAGATCTCTCATCACTCGCGCTCGAGCTCGCGAACGTCGGCGTTCACGATGTCACGACGCTCCGGTGGATGGATACACCGCCATCGGGTGCGCTGGTGCACGCGCGCGAACTCCTCACACAACTTGGCGCACTCGACACGAGTGGGCGCATCACGCCACACGGACGCGCGATGTCAGCGTTGCCGATGGCGCCGCGGCTCGCGCACTTATTGCTGGGCGCACGCGCACGCGGACTACACGATGTTGGCACCGCGCTGGTGGCGTTGCTTGAGGAACGCGAAACGCTGCGCAGTGACAACGCGGCCACGCAAGTCGATATTCGATTACGCATCAACGATGGCGGACACGCCGGCGAGTTGCTTGCGCTTGCGTTTCCAGATCGTGTTGCGCAGCGGCGACCGGGGTCCGAACCGCGCTACGTAATGCGCTCGGGAACTGGCGCGGCATTGGCGCGCACAGACGCGCTGTCGGCCGCGCCGTATCTCGCGATTGCGGAGCTGGAAGGCGTGCCACCCGAGTACCGCATTGCGCGCGCGGCGCCGATCTCGATAGAAGAGGTGCGCGACGTGTTTTCCAGCGACATCACCGTTGAGACGCATGTCGAGTGGCACGAACCGTCGCGATCGGTGCGCGCGTACAAGCGCACAGTGCTCGGCGCGCTGGTGCTTGACGAGCACATCACACGGGATGTTGACGTGTCGCGCGTGAACGCGGTGTTGCTTGCGCAGATTGCGCGCGAAGGCGTTGACGCACTGCCGTTTGGCGACGCGGCGCGCAAAACGCGCGAACGCCTCGCGTTTGTGCACGCACACGACAACACGTGGCCCGACGTGCGCTCAACAGCGCTTACGGTGTCTATGCACGAGTGGCTCGCGCCGCATCTCGACGGCGTGCGCTC